>CAYMKR010000110.1:0-7535 GCA_964390865.1 uncultured Flavobacteriaceae bacterium
TTTTTTAAGATGGTTATAAAAAAAAAGCCCCGAATTCGGGGCTTTTTTTTGTTTTATATTTAACTAAATTGCTTAGAAATTTGCACTGCTTTTCTCGATTCAGAATAATCATAAAACCCTTCTCCTGATTTGACTCCAAATTTGCCTGCGGTCACCATATTTACTAATAATGGACAAGGGGCATACTTTGGATTTCCATAACCCTCAAAAAGAACTTTGAGAATTGAGAGGCAAACGTCCAAACCTATAAAATCGGCTAATTGTAAGGGCCCCATAGGATGGGCCATACCTAATTTCATTACTGTGTCAATTTCATAAACTCCAGCTACACCTTCATGTAATGAATAAATGGCTTCGTTGATCATGGGCATCAAAATTCTATTCGCTATAAAGCCGGGATAATCGTTGACTTCAACGGGTACTTTTCCAATAATTTTTGACAAGTCCATTATTTCTTTAGTTACTTCATCTGAAGTAGAGTAACCCCTGATCACTTCTATCAGTTTCATTATAGGAACTGGGTTCATAAAGTGCATGCCAATCACTTTTTCGGGCCTTTTTGTTATCGATGCTATGTGGGTAATAGAAATAGATGATGTGTTGGTCGCTAAAATTGCATTTTCTGGCGATATTTCATCAATCTGCGCAAATATCTTTTTCTTTAATTCTATATTTTCTGTTGCCGCTTCAACTACAAGATCAGCTTTTGAAACACCCTCGGCCAGCTCAGTAAATGTGCTAATATTATCCAAGGTTATGTTTTTAGCTTCCAAAGTAATTTTTTCTTTGGAAAGCATGCGATCTAGATTTCTTTCAATGCTTGACAAGGCCTTTTCTAAAGCTTTTTCAGAAATGTCAACCAAACTTACTTGAAAGCCATTTTGTGCGAATACGTGTGCTATTCCGTTCCCCATGGTTCCTGCTCCGACTACAGTGATATTTTTCATTCGTATGATTTTTTAGGTGGCATGGTGCCAAATACTCTATCCCATAAGGTATTTGAAACACCAAAAGCTTTGTTAGGGTATTTATAATGATGCAAACTGTGGTGTCTCCATAAAAATTTAAACTTCTTAGGCGGTTTTACCAGATGAGTAGCACGATGTAAAAATGAATACAACAGATACCCCAAGAAAAATCCAGGAAAAAAGCCCCAAGTATAAAGTGGAATACCCAGCAATGCAAAGATGAGGTAAAAAAAAGAGAATAGTATAGTGGCCATTATGATTCCTGGAACGGGAGGCATTAACAATCTTTCCGTATCTCTAGGAAATAAATGATGAGAACCATGCATTACAAAATGGAAACGTTCAACAAATTTATTCTCAGAAATCCAATGAAATATATAACGGTGTAATAAGTATTCAGCAAGCGTCCAAAAGAATAACGCAAATATAAAAAGGCCTATAAAAGTAATGACAGGAATGTTCTGAATAAATAAAGCATTGTAAATCAATAGAAAAACAATTATTCCATAAACAAATATGTTTTGCGTCAATGAAGTCTTGGTAAGACTTTCGAGGATTGGGTTTTTGAAAATGGTTGCCGTTCCTCTATGGTGTTCTGTGGTAACTTTCGGTTCCATGTTTAAAAATTATCAATAATTTGTTGAGCCACTTCAAGGGCTTTCGCGCCTTGTTTTAATGAGACTACAGGAGTTGTGTTGTTTTTTATAGCTTGAGCAAAAGATTCCAATTCGTCTAAGATCGCGTTATTGGCAAGAACTTTTGGATTCTCAAAATAAATTTGCTTTTTGTTACCCTCAGCGTTTTGAAGGATCATGGCAAAGTCATCAGGAATTTCAGGAGCATCTTTCATTTTGACAACTTCACTTTTCTTTTCAAGAAAATCTACCGAGATATAGGCATCTTTTTGAAAGAAACGAGATTTCCTCATATTCTTCATTGAAATTCTACTAGCAGTTAAGTTGGCTACACAACCGTTTTCGAATTCAATTCTGGCGTTGGCAATATCAGGTGTGTCACTAATTACAGAAACACCACTTGCATGGACTTTTTTGACTTCAGAATTTACAACACTTAAAATGATATCAATATCGTGAATCATCAAATCAAGAACCACAGGTACATCAGTACCTCTAGGGTTGAACTCTGCCAATCGGTGACATTCTATAAACATTGGATTCTGAATCATATCTGACACAGCAGTGAAGGCAGGATTAAAACGTTCAACATGGCCTACCTGCCCTTTTACTTGCATTTGCTTCACCAGATCTCTTAAGACTTCAGCTTCTTCAACAGTCTTTGTAATAGGTTTTTCAATAAATATGTGTTTTCCTTTTTCAATGGCTTTTTTTGCGCAATCAAAATGATTTAATGTCGGAGTTACAATATCTATAACATCCACCATATCAATCAATTTATCTATGCTTTCTATAAACTTGTATCCAAATTCTTCAGAAACCTGTTTGGCGTAAGACTCTATAGGATCATAGAAGCCAATTAGCTCATATTCTGAAGATTCTTGAAGAAGTTTTAAATGAATTTTACCAAGATGACCTGCGCCTAATACTCCTGCTTTTAGCATAAAAATGTTTTTGTCAAAAGTACAAAATCACTCCCTAAATAAAAAAAAGCAAGAGAAAGAAATATTGAAAATAAAAATGAGTATTTAAATTGAAGGTTCTGCGGCAACAACTACTAACTTTGAACCATCAGGACTTATAACCATCCTGCTAATTCCTAGCATTTGAAAGGCTGCATCAATATTTATGGGAACCCATTTTTTATCCAGTCCTGGATGATATTTATAGATCACTTTGCCTTTAGCCATGAGCATGGTTCCTTTTGAAGTCCAGGTCAAATCCTGCGATCCAGTCAAGGCATCCGTAATATATTTTGTATTGCTATTCAATGGGTCTATAGAGTAGATCTCCGGAGATTCATGATTTAAACTGATAAAACTCACCAAATTATAACCCAAACCAGAGCTACTAGGTATTTTATGTATTGATCTGCCAATATTACTCTGAATAGGGTACCTAATTTTGTATTTGAATCTACTGACTTGCAATGTTTCAATGTCATCAATAACAAAACTGATAACTGTTTTAGGATCGAACCATAGATAATAGCCCACCATTAATTCAGGAATCAACAACTCAGGGGGTTTATTTTTATACGCATATTTGTACAAATATTGAGTCTCATCTTCATTGAGTCTCACACAAGTAAAATACTTCTTTTTGCCAGGAACTGGAAGCGGCGAAAATTCACTTTCTTTTGTGTTTGTTAGCCAGACCCTATAATTTTCAGTAATAAAATATTTACAAATATCAGACTGACCATCTCTAAATGATGAAAATAAAATACCCGTTCCATCCTCTGAAAAACTGGGCTGGTTATCATAGCCCTCATTATTTGAGATGTTTACCGGATTACTTATTGTGATTTGGTCATCTTGCTCTGAAAGATCGAACAAATAGATTTCTGTCGCTTCTTGTGCAGCCATACAGACACACAACAAAGACATCAAAATGGAGGGGATTATTTTGATATACATGAATTATAAATTAAGCTATTTCAATGTCAAATATAGAGTTTATATATGCGAAAAAGAAAATTATTGCCATTAGATTAAAACCAGGAGTAAAAATACTCCTGGTTGATTGTACTAAAAACAATACTTGTTTTCTTCTATTAGAATGGCTGCAATCTCTTTTCTCAATGCAATAACATTAGGAATGTTTGTGTATTTTGTAAATCGTTTTAAGCCCATAAGCATCATTTTCTGCTCATCATCTTTTGCAAAGTAGACAATTGCTTCTTTTCCTTTTTCATTGATTATTCCGATAGCATTGCTTAAATTCAATTTAGCCATGGCAATTTGACCTTTTGTAGATTCTTCTGATGACAATGAAACAACCTTTTCTGCTTTAAGAATGGCGCTTTCTGCCATATAGATTTCAATAAGTACTTCAGCAGCAGCCAAGATCAATTGTTGGTGTTCTTCCAATTCCATGCCAAAGGTCTGAACGGCCTTTCCAGCAATCATTAGGAAAGCTTTTTTCAATTTTGAAATCATTTCCTTTTCTTCTGAGAACAATTCAGAATAATCGGGTGTATCAAACGAGGGTATTTCCATCAAGCTATTACCAACTTCCGTAGCGGGAGTCAATAAATCTAATTCACCTTTAAATGCTTTTTTCAAAAGCATTCCGACAGTCAATAGTCTGTTGATTTCATTTGTTCCTTCATAGATCCTTGTGATTCTGGCATCTCTCCAAGCAGCCTCCATCGGGGTGTCTTTTGAAAAGCCCATTCCACCAAAGATTTGGATACCTTCATCGGTTACAAATTGAGATGTTTCAGAACCGTAAACTTTTAAAACAGCTGCTTCGATTGCGTATTCACTAAAGGCTTCAAGTTCTGAATCCTGATGAGACTTGCCCGAGGCAAGTAAATCATCAATATAGTTTTGGATATCTTTTGCGGCTCTATAGGCTCCTGCATCTGTAACGAAAGTTCGAGTTCCCATTTCTGCAATTTTGGCCTGAATAGCTCCGAAACTTGAAATTGGTTTTTTAAACTGAATTCTTTCATTAGCATATTTAATTGACTCAGTAAGGATTCTTCTACTGGCATCTAAACAAGCTGCTGCAAGTTTTATTCTTCCTACATTTAATGAATTAAGAGCAATCTTAAATCCTTTTCCTCTTTCAGAAAGCATATTGTCAATCGGAATCTTAGTATCATTAAAAAAGACTTGTCGGGTAGAGGAGGAGGTAATACCAAGTTTTTTTTCTTCTTCACCAAAGGTTACTCCATTAGGGTTCTCTTTGTCATATTCTAGAAGAAATCCTGTAATGTTTTTATCATCCTCAATTCTAGCAAATACGATGAAAATCTCAGCAAACCCTGCATTTGATATCCACATTTTTTGACCATTAATTAAATAACTTTTACCATCATCAGTCAAAGTTGCAGTTGTCTTACCTGAGTTGGCATCACTTCCGGCGCCAGGTTCAGTCAAGCAATAAGCACCAAATTTTTCACCAGCTGTTAATATGGGTAGGTATTTCTGTTTTTGCGCTTCAGTACCATACAAAAAGATAGGCATGGTGCCTATACCTGTATGAGCTCCATAGGCTGTTCCTAAAGATCCGGAAGCTGCGGAAATATAATCAGTTACCAACATGGTTGATACAAAGCCCATACCTATACCACCATAAGCTTCAGGAATTGAAACTCCTAGAAACCCCATTTCACCAGCTTTTCTCATCAACTCTTCGGTCAAGGCATAGTCTTTTTCTTCAAACCGTTCTTTAATTGGCCATACTTCACGGTCAATAAATTCAATAACGGCATCCTTCATCATGTTTTGCTCTTCACTAAATTGTTCAGTAACAAAGACATCTTCCTTTTTAACTTCCCTCACAAGAAATTCTCCTCCTTTTATAGCTTCCATAATTTTATCCTATTTAAATATCGATTGAGTTCAAATTTTTATTTCAATAATTCGTATACACCTGCTGCTCCCTGGCCAGTGCCCACACACATTGTAACTATACCATATTTGTTGTTTCTTCTTCTCATTTCATTGAATAATTGCACCGATAATTTGGCTCCAGTACAACCCAGTGGATGGCCTAAAGAAATGGCACCTCCATTTACATTTACAACATCCGGATTCATTCCTAGTTCACGAATTACTGCTAAAGATTGCGAGGCAAAGGCTTCATTTAATTCGAAGAGATCGATATCATTTAGTTTTAGTCCAGCTTGTTTAAGAGCTTTAGGAACAGCAGCAACTGGGCCAATACCCATGATTCTTGGTTCAACTCCTACCGCCGCAAAACTCACCATTCTTGCAATTGGTTCTAAATTTAGTTCCTTTACCATAGCCTCACTCATGACCAATACAAAGGCAGCACCGTCACTCATTTGAGATGAATTACCAGCAGTGACACTTCCTTTGTTCGCAAATACGGGTCTAAGTTTAGCTAAGGCTTCAACAGATGTACCTCTTCTTGGTCCTTCATCTGTTTTTGCTATATAATTTCTTACAGACCTTTTAGCGTTTTTATCTAGAAATATTTGCTCCACATTAATGGGAGCAATGTCATCATCAAATATATTATTGTCAATGGCATGTAATGCTTTCATATGAGAATTATAAGAAAACAGATCTTGGTCTTCGCGACTGATTTTATATTGCTCGGCTACAGCTTCTGCCGTTAGTCCCATTCCCCAATAATAATCCTCATGACCTTCTTTGGCCGATTTGTAATTAGGCACAGGTCTGTAGCCACCCATAGGGATATAACTCATACTTTCAACTCCGCCAGCTATGATACAATCTGCCATTCCAGCCTGAATTTTTGCTGTTGCCATGCTTATCGTTTCGAGACCTGAGGCGCAATAACGATTAACAGTTACACCTGCGACGTCATTTGATTTGGTGCCCATTAAGGAGATTAACCTTCCCATATTAAGACCTTGTTCTGCTTCAGGCATCGCATTTCCTACGATTACATCATCAATTCTTTTCACGTCTAGTTCAGGAACATTCTTAAGTAGGTGTTCTATGGTTTCAGAGGCAAGTTCATCAGGTCTTTTAAACCTAAAAGTACCTCTTGGTGCTTTTCCTACCGCTGTTCTGTATCCTTGTATGATATATGCTGTTCTCATGATTTAATTTCTTAAAGGTTTACCTGTTTTCAAGGTGTGTTCTATTCGTTCCAAGGTTTTGCGCTCTGTTAACAATGAAAGTATTGCTTCTCTTTCAAGATCAAGAAGATATTGTTCTGAGACCATGGTTGGCTCGGATAGGTCTCCCCCAGCCATAATGTAACCTAGTTTGTTTGCAATTTTTTTATCATGCTCTGACGCGTACCGTCCTTTTTCTAGACTATCTGTTCCAACAAGGAACATTCCTAAAGCTTGTTGACCTAAAACTTTTACGTCTTTCTTTACTGGCTGGGTATAACCATCTTCAAGCATTTGTATGGCATGTCTTTTAGCAGTAGCAATCTGTCTGTCAGCATTAACTACAACTAAATCTTTTCCTTTCTGAAAATATCCTAAATCAAAAGCTTCCTCTGCTGAAGTAGCTACCTTGGCCATGGCAATGTTAATAAAAGCATCTCTAAGCCTGTTTAATTTTACATCGTCTTTCACCCATAATTCGGATACTCTTTTTGTCATTTCCTTTGTTCCGGCACCAGCAGGAATAATACCCACACCAAATTCTACCAAACCTGTATAGGTTTCAGCAGCTGCAATAACTTTATCGGCATGCAGTCCCATTTCACAAGCGCCTCCGAAAGTCATTCCTCTTGGAGTAATTAGTGTAGGTACAGAACTATATTTTAGTCGCATCACCGTATTCTGAAACATACGAGTAGCCATAGACAACTCATCATATTCTTGCTCAATGGCGAGCATAAAAGCCATAGCCAAATTAGCCCCAACCGAAAAATTAGCAGCTTGGTTTCCGAGAATCACCGCCTCATATTCTTGCTCAGCCAGATCAATACCTTTATTTATAGCTTGAAGAACTCCACTTCCTATAGT
>CAYMKR010000111.1:0-7471 GCA_964390865.1 uncultured Flavobacteriaceae bacterium
GTACAATCGTGGTATCTTGAAATTAGTTTTGAATAAAGTTCATATAGATGAAATTACTCCAAAACGAGTCATTGAAGTTCATTGATCATTGAAATAGGGAGCCCCGGCTCCCTATTTTATTTTATTATAAATTAGTAAAAGAATTATTATGAGAGACATTATCAAAACCCGGTATGAGCTTCATGATGCATCCGTATCATGCATGTATGAATTAGAATTCATGAAGGACGAACAGTTGTTTTTAGAACATTTACTTGGTGCTCATTTTCTTGAATTGAGTACTGAGGATTTATACGAGACTACTAGAAAACTTATAAAAAAACTCAAAGAAGTTGAGCATTTAGGTGCTGAGTTAATTGAGGAGGTAAAATTGTTCAACAAACAAATAGCAAACTCTTTGGATGAAAAGATTCAAAACACCAAAATAGACTTATTTCAAAAACAGCGTGTTATTCATACTGATTTTGAAAGCTATTCTCTTAAGTTCAGATATGTCAAAAAGAAAATTTTTGGACTCATCAAGGAAATCATGATTGCTCACAAGCAAAAATTACTAATTAACAAGAACTAAAAAGCTTCTAAATCCCCCTCACTATTAAATGAATAGGTTGTTTTATGAAAAACAGCCTATTCATTTTTTATTATTTTAAATATATTTGAATCTAAAGGATTCAGTTGAATTTTAATAAATCCTTGTCCATTTTTGACAAGCATTGTTCTCTTTGAAGATTTGTCAAGCTGATCAATAATTGAATAACTGCCTTCTTGAAGATCCCAAATTTTGATAAGTTCTTCCGGAATTATCAAATCGAGATCATAATGGTTTTCGGTATCAAAATTTGAAACTATAATGATTTGTTCGCCCTCTGACCATCTTACAAAAGAGAATATTCGATGATCATAACCAGGGTTTTGATCCTTATTGAAATAATGAATTTCACGATAATCACCCATTAAGGCTTCGCTTTGAAGGCTAAAGTTCAATAGTTTCTTATAAAAATTACGCAAGTCTTTCTCCTCTTTTGAAAGACCAGAACCATCGAAGCGCTTATGATTTGTCCAGCGCTGAAAATGAGGGACTCCAATATAATCAAAGATCGATGTTCTGGTTGGCGAACCAAAACCAGCATTTTCTGCTCCAGGCTCTCCAACCTCCTGAGCAAAATAGACCAAAGTGGGAGAGGTGCTAATTGTTGTGCTGACTACCATAGCCGGTTTTCCTTTTACCGCAGATCCAGCAAAGTCCGGACTGGCTATTCTCTGTTCATCGTGATTTTCAAGAAAATGAAGCATATGATGCTCAACATCCATGATTTCTTCCTGAACTTTTGGAATATGATCGGTCCACCCATGACCTTGCACTATGTGTTTGATACTATCATAGAAACCAACTTTGTCATATAGATAATCCATTTTCCCTAAATGAATATAGTCTCTGTATAGTCCTGGATTATATACTTCGGCTAATAAAAGAGCTTCGGGAAATTTTACTTTGATGGACGAATTCATGTAACTCCAGAATTCAACCGGAACCATTTCGGCCATATCATAGCGCAATCCATCAACACCTTTTCCTAGCCAAAAAAGAGCAATGTCTCTAAATTTAATCCATGAATCAGGAACGGCTTTGTCTTTCCAGAAATTAAAATGAGCCTGGTGATCTTGAGTATTAAAATCATGGGGAAGAGAGTCAAAATCTTTTTTGCCATCTGGTCTTACGCCATAATTTATTTTTACGGTTTCATACCAGTCATTTTGATCTGGTTGAGACAATCTAGATCCGTTACCAGTCCATTTTGCCGGATTTTCGTCGAATTTTCCATTGACCAAAGGATGTGTTTCTCCTCCTAAAGGTTTATAATCATTATTCCAATGCGGTACTTTGAACGATTCTCCTGTGATATAGTAGAAATTGTTATCCTTTTTGTATTCTACACTGGTATCATCATGAGCTCCAAAATCTGAAATTCCTTCAGGATTATTCATGCCTTCATATTTTCGAGCAATATGATTAGGAACAATATCAATAATAACTTTCATATCCTGCTCATGCGTCCTGTCAATCAGGGCTTGAAATTCTTCCATTCGCTTTGCAGGGTTCTCAGCCATATCAGGATCTACGCTGTAATAATCTTTAACGGCATATGGAGAACCAGCCCGACCTTTAACCACATCTGGATCATCATTTGATATGCCATAAATTGAATAATCCGTAACCATGGCATGATGCAAAACTCCTGTATACCAAATATGGCTTACGCCAAGTTCACGAATCTCTTTCAGGGCCTTCGGAGAGAAATCGTTGAATTTTCCAACTCCGTTTTCCTCTAAAGTTCCCCAAGGTTTATTGTTTGTATTATCGTTTCCAAACAGGCGTGTAAATACCTGATAGATCACTTTTTTATGTTCTTTTTTTGTCATTTCGGGAGTTTTTGAATCTAGTTCTTTTTCACAGCTGAAAAATAAGCCGAATATTGTGAATAATAAGAGTGATAGACTATTTTTGACCATAATTTGATTAATGATTTATCGCTTCTAATAACACTATTGAAAATGGTGTATCCAAACTTACTGAGCCATTTTTGACTCTTACAAGAGTATTAGAATATGCATCTGTTAGTTCAGCTCCTTCTTCGAAAATTTTTCCCACCATGATATTTTTAACCCCTTTTTCAAGATCAAGACCAACAACTACTGCATCGCTATAACCATCTTTACTAAATGTTCTTTGAAAAATATAGGGAGTTTCATTGATAATTTCATGCTTTCCTGCCCCTATTGAAGGGTGATTTCTTCTGAACACACCAAGTTTTTGCCAATGACCCAACAGCGCTTTAGTCTCTTTATTGGTTTCAATATCTTCCCAATTCATTAAAGAACGCAAGGTAGCATCACCTTGAGTGCCTTCAACAATCAAAACTCTTGCAGATTCATCTCCATAATAGATCTGAGCTGTGCCGGGAGCTAATAATAATTTGGTACCTGTTTCATAGGGTCTCTTTCTTTCTTTATCAAAAGGAGATCCATCATCATGTGAGGTTAGGTAATTTAATACTTGAAACCCTCTAACGTCATCATTTAAGGAATCACTATATGTTGAAAAAATATTTTCGTAGTCGCTATTTGCGCTCTTTTTGAATTCAAAATTGATCATACTATCAAATCCATGGTCATAGTAATTTACCTTTACATCTCCGAAATCAAAACTCTTTCCAGAAGAAATAATATCGTAGTCATAAACTTCTCCAACCATATAAAAATCATTGTCATCCAAAACTTCTTCGGCATTTTGTTCTTTCCAAGTACCAAAAGCTAGGTCACATTCTTGTTTGAATTCTGACCAGACTTCTTCTTCAATGTGCCTTACTGTATCCGCTCGAAAGCCATCAATTCCAAAATCTCTTACAAAATCGGATAACCATTTGATGATATAGAATCTTGGAGCCCTTGGATAACCAGTTCTTTCAAAGAAGGCATCAAGTTCAGCCATTTCCTGTTCATATCTACCTTCTTTTTTCCATTTTTCAACCAGCTCTTCAGGTAAATCAACTGTTTCGTTTGATTCTGTCAAGATATCAGGAAGATTCTCAACTAAAGTACAATGAACTGCCGTTTCGTATGAATTGTATTCACATTTAGGGCTTGTTCTAACCCAACTATCAGGCCATTGCTGGTCTTGTTCAGTTACGGGTCCTGTATGATTGATAACAGCATCCATTACAATTCTAATGTTATTTTTATGAGCAATTTTTACTAATTCTTCAAGATCGTTCATCGTCCCGAAATTTGGATCAAGCGCGGTCCAATCCTTTGCCCAGTAACCATGAAAAGAATAAGTAAACCCAGTCCCCTCATCTGTACCTCCATGAATTTGCTCTACAACTGGCGTAAACCAAATCGCATTAACTCCTAGGTCACTAAAGTATCCGGACTGTATTTTTTCAGTGATACCTTTTATATCACCACCCTTAAAACCTCTTAACGGAGCTGTTTCTAGTGTGCGATTATAATTGAGGTCATTGCTTGGATCAGCATTGTTAAACCTATCGGTTAATAGAAAGTAGATACTTGCATTTTCCCAAAAAAACGGAATTTCATGTTTAGAAATATTTTCAGGAATAGTTTCTTGTTTCGATTCATTACAAGCTCCAACGAGTAATAGTAGCGTTATTCCCTTAATTATTAGTTTCTTATGCATTTTTTAATTTTTATACTATTGATATTTAATTTTTTCTAATCAACCAAGTAATGGCTTCCTTGAGTTCTTCTCTCTACAATTTTTCATTGTGCTTTCTTCCTTCAACTACTTTTGAGTGAATTTGAACTCACTGGCCTTAGCATCTTATTTTAAAGTGGTTAAAATTGTGGCTCCTTTCTCCTTTAAAGTTATGCTGTCTTTCCAAACCATTTCTTTACCAGTTATCACATCCTTTAGAGGCTTTCCTTCCAATCCTATTTCTTTAAATTTATCAAGATCTAAAACATAGGGTTCATCGTTTTTATTTAGTATTGTGACAACGATGCTATCATTCATGATTCTGAACATTAAGTATACACCATCCTTTGGTGAGAAATGAATGGTTCGGCCTTCATGAATAGTTGTGCTGTTCTTTCTAAATTGAAGCAATGTCTTTAGGTATTGTTGCATGTCAAGTTGCGCGTAGCTTAGCCCAATTCCTTTGAATGCATTTACGGCGTCTCCTTCCCAGCCTCCAGGAAAATCAGTTCTTATTAAACCGTGGTCTCCTGGTTTAGCAGAGTTTTGCATCAGGATTTCTGTACCATAATAGAGTTGTGGAATTCTAGGAAGTGTTAATAGATAAGCCATTGCCATTTTCGTCAGTACCGGATCTTCGTCTAACTGGGTGTGAATCCTATCCATATCGTGATTATCAGGAAATATCATGATATCTTTCGGGCTAGGATAATGAAAGTCATTTGCAAGACCTTCGTAAATTTTAACCAGTCCCTTGTCCCATTTTTCATCTTCTTTTAATGCTTCGACGATTTTTCTTTGCATCGGAAAGTCCATGGTCGATTTTAAGTTTGATTCGTAACCATCATGATTTTTTGCCCCCTGTTGCCAATAACCAACCAACAATGGATTATAACTCCATTCTTCGCCCACAATACTGAAATTTGGGTATTCATTCATGATAGCTCCAGCCCAATTTGACATAAAAATTTTATCAGGATAAGGATAAGTATCTTGTCTAATACCTCCTAATTGTGCTGTTTCGATCCACCATATACTATTCTGTATGAGATAGGTTGCCATGAAAGGATTATTTTGGTTTAAATCTGGCATGGAGTCAACAAACCATCCATCGGTCATTCCAATAGCGTCTATTTTAGACGCATAAATGTCTTGGTTAGTAGTTCTACGATTATTTGAGTGAATAGTTTTTTTTCCGGATTCATAATTAGTTTGATAATTAATCCAATCTTCAAAAGGCAGGTCTTTCATCCACCAATGTTCAATTCCGCAATGATTGGCTACCTGATCCATGATGAGTTTAACTCCTTTTTTCTTGGCCTTAACAGATAGACCAACATAATCTTGTAACGTACCGAATCTAGGATCAATCTGATAAAGGTCTGTGATCGCATAGCCGTGATAAGAGGAACTATCCATGTTATTGGTGAGCAATGGACAAGACCAAATTGCTGTAAACCCCATATCTGAAATATAGTCAATATGGTCACTTATTCCTTGTATATCTCCGCCATGACGAGCGTAATCATCTTTGCGATTAATACCAGTTTCCTTTAGACCTTGTACAATATCATTATCAGGGTTAGAATTTGCAAATCGGTCAGGTGTAATAAGATAAATTACATCCGAACTGTCAAAACCGAGATAATCTTCTCCTGCTTTTTCCCTAGGTTTGAGTTCGTATTTATGTTTTTTCTTTTTCTTCCCTTTGGCATCAAATTCGATCATAAAACTACCAGGTTTTGTATTCGCGGCGATTTTTAGATCAATGAAGAGATAATTTGGGCTTTTAGCTTTATGCACCTTTTCTATGCTAATTCCCGGGTAATCTATTTCTGGTGTAAAATCAGATAAGCCTTTTCCTTTGACTAAGAGTTGCAATTGAGTTTGTTTAAAGCCTACCCACCAATTGGGAGGCTCTATTCTTTCTATTTGAGAGGATGCTGAAATACTGCAAAGCAGCAACAAAAAAAAGCTAAAATTTTTCATTTCATTCTAGTTTAGCCTATAGTATCAATAAATCTTGATTTTGAATCGTAACAGCTTCATTAGATACAATAATATCTATTGGAGTATTTGATTCATTATAGAATTTACATCCCTCATGGTTCTTAAAAACTTTAATCGTATGATCTCGGTATTTGATTTTAAACGAATAGGATTTCCAATTTTTTGGAATAACTGGATCAAAAGATAAAGTATTATTGAAATTTCTCATTCCCCCAAAACCTTGAACAATAGAAAGCCAAGTTCCTGCCATACTTGTTATGTGCAGTCCTTCATGAACTTCATTATTATAATCATCGAGATCAAGTCTTGACGTTCTTAAATACATTTCATATGCCTTTTCAGTTCTATCCAACTTCGATGCAAGAATTGAATGCACACATGGTGATAAGGATGATTCATGGACCGTTAATGGTTCGTAAAAATCAAAATGTTTTTCAATAGCTTCCTTATCAAATAGATTTTCAAAGAAATAGAAACCTTGTAAAACATCTGCTTGTTTTATATAAGGAGATCTTAAAATTCTGTCCCAAGACCATTTTTGATTAATTGGCCTTTCTGATTTATGTAATTGGTCAACAGGAATTAATTCTTTGTCAAGGAATCCATCTTGCTGAAGAAATACACCGTGCTTTTCACTAAAAGGGAAGTACATTTTAGCCGCAACATTTTCCCAAGTAATGGTTTCAGTTTCATTGAGTTTAACTTTTTCAACAATACGAACATAATCCTCGGGATATTGATCTTTTAAAACTTCAATATTCTCAAGGGCATACTCTAAACACCATTTGGCCAAATAATTAGTGTACCAATTGTTATTGACGTTATTTTCGTATTCATTAGGACCTGTAACACCCAAAATGACAAACATATCCTTGTCATTGGAAAAAGTGGCGCGTTGATTCCAAAATCTAGCAATCGCAATGATAACTTCCATTCCGTGGGAAGCAATATAACCTGTGTCACCACTATAATTGACATAATTATATATGGCGTAAACCATTGCCCCGTTTCTGTGAATTTCTTCAAAGGTGATTTCCCATTCGTTATGGCATTCTTCACCGTTCATGGTCACCATTGGGTAGAGAGCGGCACCATTAATAAAGCCTAATTTTTCAGCGTTTTCAATAGCCTTATCCAATTGATTATAACGATAAATCAATAAGTTTTTAGCTACACCCTTGTCTTTAGTGCTCATATAGAATGGAATACAATAAGCTTCAGTATCCCAATAGGTACTTCCACCAT
>CAYMKR010000112.1:0-7450 GCA_964390865.1 uncultured Flavobacteriaceae bacterium
AAATATTGCCATTGATAAAATGGAAAAATATAAGATACCCGCCAGTATAACATTAGCCCAGGGTATTCTTGAATCAGGAAATGGTTTGAGTACTTTGGCAAAAAAGTCAAACAATCATTTCGGTATTAAATGTCACTCTGGTTGGAAAGGGAAAAAAGTGTATCATGATGATGATAAAAAGAATGAATGTTTTAGAAAATATTCAACAGCTGAAGGATCATTTAATGATCATTCAAAGTTTTTGACTTCAAGAGGGAGGTACGAGTTTTTGTTTGATTTAAAACCTGATGATTATAAAGCTTGGGCGAAGGGTCTAAAAAAAGCCGGATATGCCACAGACCGAAAGTATCCTAAGAAACTTATTTCTTTTATAGAGACTTTTGAACTGTACAAATATGATGATTTGGTATTAGATGAAAAAGCATACAAAAAAACTCTAAAGGCCGGGCGCTATGATTTTGAAGAAGATGACCGCACGATCACTGGAAGTGAGATAGCAGATAACGATCAGTCTATTGTTCAGAATGAGATAAATGATGAAGATGTGTTTATTACAGTTGCCAAAGGGGATACCCTTTATTCAATTGCAAAAAGCAATAATTTATCGGTTGATGATCTGAAAAGAATCAATGGCTTAGACTCAAATGAGCTAAGTATAGGAATGAAGTTATTGGTCAGCAAATAGAAAACCACCCTAAAAGGGCGGTTCTCATTCAACTCAATATTAATCAACTAATCTAAACTCAATTTTTTTCACTTTTGGGGTCCTTTCGCTGTCCTTGGCTTCCTTTCCTCTGTCCTTGGGTTCCTTTCCTCTGTGATTTGTAATGCATTTTTCTTGATGATTTCCTCCAAAGTTCGTATTGGTCCTTATTAAGAATATTTTTTATTTCTACCTGATGCGCTAACTTGGTATCAAGGGCTTTATTCATCATTTCAAATTTTTGATCGGCACTCATCTCTTCTTTATTAAGAGATTTATATGCTGCCTTTGTCGAGGCTTTTTCTTGACTCCATTTTTTAGTCAATTTCAGAACTTCATTTTGTTGCGACTCATTCAAGTCAAGTGCAAGAGCCATCTTTTTAGTTTTAAGAATGGCTTGTTGTTCAGGGGTGAATTCTTCGTCGAATTTCATTTTTCTTTTTTCATTTTGTCCAATAGCAACTAAACTTGTTGACAATAGAAATACTAATATTAATTTTTTCATGATCTTGTAATTTTCTTTGTAACTAAGACAAGAGAAAGAGAGAAAGGTTTAAAAAACAAACTTTAAAATTATGTTAAAACTAGAGGGCTTATTATATTATGCGACGATTAGAATTCTATATCTTTGATTCACAATTTCAAGAATCAAATCATAATCCATAGCTTGTTAAGAGTAAAAATTAATTTAATTCAGTCCAAATGAGGAGTTTCATCACAGCTTTGTTATCTATATTTTTTTTGTTTTCATGTTCTGAAAAACAAAAAGACATATCCAATAGGCCCAATATATTATTCATCATGTCTGATGATCATGCCTATCAGGCCATCAGTGCGTATAGCGATAAATTAATTGAGACGCCAAATATAGATAGAATTGCAAATGAAGGCTTGCTTTTTACCAATGCCTGCGTATCCAACTCTATATGCGCTCCTTCAAGGGCAACCATTCTGACAGGAAAGCATACTCATTTGAATGGAAAAATTGATAATAAAATGCCCTTTGATACAACCCAAGTAACATTTCCACAACTGTTTCAACAAGCCGGGTATCAAACTGCCATGTTTGGGAAATTACATTTTGGGAATAGTCCGAAAGGAGTAGATGAATATATGATTCTACCTGGCCAAGGACATTATATCAATCCTGATTTTATAACGCCTCGTGGTGATACTACCATTACTGGTTACGTGACGGATATCATCACAGACTTGACACTCGAATGGCTCAAGGATAAAAGAGATAAAGAGAAACCTTTTATGATGATGTATCTTCATAAAGCACCTCACAGACCGTGGTGGCCGAGCCCGAGTAAATTTGCTGAGTTCAGTAAAAAAACTTTTCCGGAACCAGAGTCCTTATTTGATGATTATAAGAATAGAGGTACTGCGGCAAAAACAGCAGAAATGAATTTATATAAACACATGATGTATAATCATGATAGTAAAATCAGACCAGAAACCATTAAAGAGATGGGTGCTGTGTTCCCTGAAATAGAAGAATTTAAGAATGGGTTTTACGGCCCTTATGGGAGGGCGAATGCTTCACAAAAAGCGAAATATGACATAGTACTTGATAGCATCAACGAAGATTTTAAAAACCATTGGCCGGATATGAGCGAGAAAGAAAAAATGCAATGGAAGTACCAAAGGTATATGCAGGATTATTTAGGAACCATATCTTCCGTCGATGACAATGTTGGAAGGGTACTTGATTATCTTGATGAAAGTGGTCTGGCTGAAAACACAATTGTGGTCTATACTTCAGATCAAGGTTTTTATTTGGGAGAACACGGTTGGTTTGATAAGCGATTTGTTTATGATGAATCGTTTAAAACGCCATTATTAATAAGATGGCCGAATGAAATAAATCCTGGAACAAGCAATGATGAAATGGTGCAAAACCTTGATTTTGCACAAACATTTTTAGAGGCTGCCGGAATTTCAGCGCCTCAAGACATGCAAGGTGAAAGTTTGATACCTCTAATGAAAGGAGATACTGCATCCTGGTCTAGAGAGGCTGTATATTATCATTATTATGAATACCCTTCAGTGCATATGGTCAAAAGGCATTATGCCATTGTGACAAAGGAATTTAAGTTAGTTCACTTTTATTATGATGTGGATGAATGGGAGTTGTATGACAGGCTCAGAGACCCTCAGGAAATGAACAATGTATATAACAATCCTGCTTATGCAGAAAAAGTTAATGAACTTCATACAAAGCTTGATGCGCTTAGAATCAAGTATAAGGACTCTCCTGAGTTAGATCAAAAATTTATTGATATGTATGAGAATTGAACGATCAAACTAGCGCTGATTGATGAAAACACATCATAAATAAAGGAACTGATCTGTTTGTGACAAAGATTAAATAATTGTTAATTTTAAGAATTAAGGTCGTTTCAAGTGTAACCAAAAGTGAATTATCACGTCTTTTTAATAGATAGACTAAGTAAACCGCTTTTTTATGATCTTAGAACACAAATCACTTGAATTATTTGGCAAACACTTGTTTGAAAAGGCAATTGTAAAGCCGCCTTTGAGGCTTCCAAACCCCATGGAAAATGAGGCCTGTTTTATTTTTGTAATTGAAGGATCAGGTTCTGTGCTCTCACCTACTGAAATGGTGCAAATAAATTCTCAGGAAGCCGTACTGCTAAAATGTGGTAATTATTTAGGTAGAATACACATGAGCGATCAAGGTTCAAATTATCATACCATGGTAATTCATTTGTTGCCTGAAGTATTAAAGGAAATTTATCGGAATGAGATCCCTTCTTTTTTAAAGTTTGAAAACCATGAAAAAGTAACTACTGAATTGCCAATGATCAAAGGGAATACCTTGCTGATCAAGTATATTGATAGCATCTTGTTTTATTTTGAGAACCCGTCACTAGCAACTGAAGAGTTGTTGGTTTTAAAGATCAAGGAACTTTTTATGTTGTTAATGCATACTAAAAATGCTCCTGATGTGAAGCGAATTCTATCCAAATTGTTTTCACCCCAAAGTTATTCAATACGTGAGATCGTAGATTCACATTTGTATGATGACATAAGTGTGACGGAACTTGCATTGTTGAGTAACCATAGTTTGTCAAGTTTTAAGAGAAAATTTAAACAAATTTATAAAGAGAGTACAGCAAGTTATTTGAAAAAGAAGAAATTGGAAAAAGCCGCCGATCTTCTTATGGGATCAGCCAGAAATATCAGCAAAATTTGTTATGATTCCGGTTTTAATGATTTGGCGCATTTCTCGCGTAGTTTCAAAGCTAAATACGGAATGTCACCAACTGAATATAGATTGAACCAAACGGTCAAGCAATTGACCTAAATAATAAAAGTGTCTAGCAAATAAAACAAGAAATTTGTTTCATGATGCCCCCTAAATATGAATCGATGAAAACAATTTTAAAAAGTAGAACCCATTTACATCTTTTGTTGATGCTGTTATTTGCAGTCCAACTGCAGGCTCAGCAACTTATTGATGGTGAAAAAATGAAATTTTTGGAGAATCAGGTAGTTGTTAATAATTCTCCTGAGGAAGTGTGGAAAGTATTATCAGAATTTGGAAATGTGAGTAAATTTCATACCACTATTGATGAATCAATTGCTATTAATGATAGTTCTGAAGAAGCCGTTTTAGGATCGGAGCGAGAAATTCAAATTCCGGATGGAGTTAATAATATCATTAATAAGGAAAGGATAATTAAGTTAATAGAGGGCGTTTATTACACCTACGATGTTTATGAATCAGAGAATTTTCCAATAAAAAAGATGCAGGTTACTTATGGTGTTAGATTGGATTACAGCGGAAAAACGGTGTTATTCAGCAAGACCTTTTTTAAGTTTAATAATGCCTTGGCTAATGGTTTGTTGCGGAAGAAATTAGACAGAGCAAATAAAGATAGCTTATTGGCCTACAAGTATTTTATAGAGACAGGAGAAGGGGATACTGAAATAAAGATTCTTAGGAAAAGATTTAACGAAAGAGATAAGTCGGAGGAGGAAGATTATTTGTTGTCGAGCGTGTCAATTAACTAGCACTTTTTTTCAATTCTAAAATAAAACTTCAATTCAATTGAAGTTTTTTTTTGCCTTACATCCTACTCTTAATTGGTCAATCTTGTATTGATTAAAAGCTAACCAAAGTCATAGTAGACTCTATTTCTAGTAGCTACATTTGTGTGAATAATTTAACTAATACAAGATGAAGAGTTGGAAACAAATTGGCTTAAAAATGGGTTTGCTGTTAATCACAGTCTTAAGTTACGGTCAAGCTGAAAAGAATGATGATAATTCAATTGAGACCATTTCTCAAGAGATTGTTTGGCATGTAAAAGTAATACATCCTGAAGGATATACTTTGGATGTTAAAGCTATTGATCCTGCTGGAAACAGATATGATGTTAAAGCTTTAGAAAATTCGAATCAAAGGTATATCATGGATGTTAAGGCCTTTGTTGGAGGTAAAATGCTTCCAGTAAAAGTGTTGGTTAGTGAAGACGAGTATAAACCCGTTGTAGCAATTACTGATGATGGAGTAACCTATCAGATAGTGGCCATTGATAAGGATGGAAAATACTTAGAAGTAAGAGGGGTACGCAAATCTGGTTATATCGTGCATATCAAGGCGATAGATGAATCAGGTGCTTTTTATGGAGTAAAAGCGATTTCTCAAAAAGGAAAATTGAATGATGTAAAGGGTATTAAAATGTATGATAAAAGGTTAGAAGTTACTATGAAAGGGGTTGAAGTTCATGCCCATGTAGTTGCCTTACCCCAAGTTCAATGAATCGATAATGACTAAGAAAGTACCACAAACGATTAAAATGCTGATAGATATAAAATCTTATTGGGAAAATATCTATCGTGAGAATTCTACAAATCTAACCGGTTGGTTTCAAGAGTTTCCTGAAGTTTCCCTCGAATTAATTAACTCAGCCCAGTTATCTAAAAAGGCAAGAATTATTGATATTGGAGGAGGTGATAGTTTGTTGGTCGATCATTTATTGGAATTAGGGTATGAAAATATCACGATTTTGGACCTGTCGGATATTGCCATAGAAAGAGCAAAAAAAAGGCTTGGAGAAAAGAGTTCAAAGGTGAATTGGATTTGCGCTGATATTTTGAATTTTGAATCGTTTGAAAAATATGACCTTTGGTATGATAGGGCATGTTTTCATTTTTTAACTGAAGAGGAGGAAGTAAATCAGTACTATAAAATAATTCAAGATCTTATGGCTGAAAATGGAACCGTAGTTCTGGGCACATTTTCAAAATCCGGACCCTCAAAATGTAGCGGCCTGCCTATTAGACAATATAATAGTTTTGAATTGAATCAAATTGTCTCTCAAGATTTTGAACTTCTTCAGAGTCTTGAAACAGTTCATACTACTCCGTCGAATGCAAAGCAGAATTATGTATTTTGTCGTTTTATAAGAAATTAACTAATTAAAATTAACACAATGAGAACTACCGTTTTAATATTTTGTTTGACACTATTAATGTCATGTGATACTAAGAAAAAGGAGTACGCACCTGTCCAGGTCAATATTGCACAGAATGAAGTAACCATTAAAGAAATTCAACAAACAAGTACTTATACATATTTATTGGTTCAGAAAGCAGGCCAGGAATTTTGGATGGCCGCGTCAAAAATTAATGTTGAAGTCGGCGAAAAAATTTATTTTATTGATGCGATGGAAATGCAGAATTTTGAAAGTAAAGAACTAAATCGAGTTTTTGACCGTATTGTTTTTGTAGATCAGGTAAGTAAGCAACCTATAGAAGCTGCTTCATTAAAGGAAGAAGTTATAGCTAAAAAGAAAAAAGGAATGGAGCATTTACTAGATAGTATACAGATCAGTCCGGCAGAAGGAGGGCAAAGTATAGGACAACTCTATGCAGATGCAAATGAATTCAGTAAAAAAACGGTGAAGGTCAAGGGACAAGTTGTGAAAGTCAACATGGATATTATGGATCGTAATTGGGTTCATTTAGTTGACGGAACCAAAGGTGAAGACAGGTCTGATCTTACCTTTACTACCAAGGAAATTGTGCAAGTAGGAGATACTGTTGTTTTTGAGGGCGTTCTTGCTTTGGATAGAGAGTTTGGTGCGGGCTATGTGTATCCTTTGATAGTAGAGAATGCTACTTTAATTCATTGATAATAAATGACCTAGCTTTGGTTGTTTTTTCTATTTTTAGTATTCTTAAAGGACATTGAATTGATACAAGCAATCCAAAAGATTTAGTATGATCCTCCAAAATAAATTAATAGGGCAAAATAATCCTCTGAGGATATTTTATAATCATGATGACATAGGTGAGGTCAAGCATGAGGGAAATGTGTCTTATCATAGTGCAGATCAGGATGATGTCAATTGATGGTGGTGAGCCCAAAATATTAAGTTATATTTATGGTGGTCAGGGAACAATCAATGTGCCTAGTTGGTCACCTGACAGTAAAAAAGTAGCATTTATTAGTAATTCAGATCAATAATGACCCTAATTTTAAAGTAAAATAACTAGAATAAGATGGTACATAGATTGTGGTGATGAGTCATGAAGGCATCAGGGCTGAAGGTATCGGAAGTGAGGGCTTCACGACTGAGGGTTTCACTCGCCAGGGTTTCACGGCTAAGGTTTCAAAATAGTACAAAAGATTAATGATTGTTACATATCAATGGTATTATTTGTTTTTTATAAAAGATGTTCGGATTTACAAAAGCGAACTTTTCAACC
>CAYMKR010000113.1:0-7372 GCA_964390865.1 uncultured Flavobacteriaceae bacterium
TCTAAGCAGACGGTCACAGGTTCGAATCCTGTCGCGATCACAGATGAATGAAAAATGTCCCGCTTTGGCGGGATTTTTTTATTTGGAATGACCGTCAAAACTTCAGTTTTGAAAGAGAATGACAAATAAAAAAGTGTATCAGTCGACAGACTGATAGGGACTTTTGACATTCTCAACATGGAACGCTTAAGGATCACGCCAGTAATCCTGTCGCGATCACTGAAGTTCAAGTCAAACTTCATCAAAACCCTACAAAATATATGATTTGTAGGGTTTTATCATTTTTGGTAAATCAGCTAAAACTATTATAAATGATCCGATTGGTCAACAAATCGGTCAACACTTTTTACAGCCCGTTTTATTGCTTTAAATACCAAAATAATTTATACCTTACAATTGATTTGACTTTCGTCTGAACAAATGTTTAATCTTAAACGACGAAAGAAATGCAACATTCACGAACTTTCTCGATCCTTTTCTGGATCAATACATCCCGAACAAAAAATAATGAGGCTAAAATTTACGCCCGGGTAACAGTCAATCAAAAACGAGTAAATATTAGTTTAAAATATCGTATTGCGATCAATACTTGGGACAAAAACAGGTCTAGAGTTAAAGGAAACAGTGAGGAAACCCGAATAATTAACCATTACCTAGATCAGATTTATCTAAAATTATTTCGATGTTATCAAGAACTAGGTAGTGAGGATAAAATGATAACGGCTAAGGCAATTAAGGCTCATTTCTTCGGAGAAGATGAGAAACACTTTTCCATGCAATAATTAATTGATTTTCATAATGATCAAATGAATCATAAGCTTCATAAGGACACCATGCGTCATTATAAAACGAGTCAGAAGTATATTATGCTATTGATTAAAAAACGTTATCGAAATTCAGACATATACTTAAAAGATATTAGTTATACCTTTCTTATTGAGTTTGAAAACTTACTTCGTTCTTTTAATGACCGCACTATAGCTAATAATACCATAATGAAACATATACAAAGATTGCGTAAAATGATGACTATGGCATTTCATATGGAATGGATTGAGAGGGACCCTTTTGCAAAACATAAGACTATACTTCAAAAAGTAGAGAGAGGTTTTCTAACAGAGGCTGAACTAATAAGAATAGAAGAACTACCCTACTCTATTGACCGAATTCAAACAGTTAAAGACTTATTCATTTTCAGTTGCTATACTGGTATTGCCTATGGTGACATCATGCAACTTTCAAAAAATAATATTGTTTATGGTTTAGATGGGTATCAATGGATTATTACAAAAAGACAAAAAACTGGAAATCTAGTGAAAATACCTTTATTGCCAAAAGCTTTAAGTCTCATAGAACACTATAAAGAACATCCAAAAACAATAATAGAAGGAACATTGCTGCCAAAAATGTCAAACCAAAAGATCAATAGCTATTTAAAAGAAATTGCAGATTTGTGTAGTATTGAAAAGAAAATTACATTTCATATGGCTCGTCATACCTTTGCTACAACTGTTACCTTAAGCAATGGAGTTCCAATAGAAACTGTTTCAAAAATATTGGGGCATACAAAAATTACTACAACTCAAATTTATGCAAAAGTCATCGAAAGAAAGGTAAGTGAAGATATGTTTATACTTCGAGAGAAACTTGGGAAAAACAAAATTACAAACATGTAAACAAAAACAAATGGTGTATTTACTTATTGGAATATTCTTGAAAGAGAATTTAAAACGCCTTCAATATTGGCACGAACGTAATTAGGGTCAAAATTCACCCTCCTTTAACATTCAAAGGTAAACTTAACCCTCATTCAAATTAGGAGAATAAATTTTAGTTTAAATTTATTAGTCATTTTATTAATCCTATCAAATCATTGTGTTTCTCCTATCATTTGTGATAGGATTAAACTAACTTTGTGATAGGAAAAGAATTAAATTATGAAACTTAGCAATAGGCAACAGGAAATTATAAATATTATTACAGCTAATGAGCAAGTCGCTATTTCACAGATAAAGAAACGACTAGAAGATGCTATTAGTATCCCCACGCTTAACAGGGATATAGCGAAACTAGTTGAGAACAACTTTCTGCAAAAAACGGGAGCAGGCAGAACAACAGCATACATTATTACCCCACACTACAAATTATTTGCACCAATAGAACCTAATACTTACTTCGATCTAGATCCCGATACGCGTGGAGCATCTACAGCGTTTAATTATGGACTTTTAGAATCTTTACATACAATTATTGCTATTACTAAGGAAGAACAAAAATTTCTTGAAAGTCTTAAACAAGAATATCAAGCCAATATAGCTAACCTATCTTCTACATTATACCAAAAAGAACTGGAACGCCTGACGATTGAACTTAGTTGGAAATCGTCACAAATTGAAGGTAACACCTACTCCTTATTAGAAACCGAAAGACTTTTTAAAGAAAAACAGGAAGCTGATAATAAAACCAAAGAAGAAGCCACCATGCTTCTTAACCATAAGGATGCCATAACCTACATTATGGACAATCAAAACCTTGCCGAAACACTTGACTTACGCCTTTTAGAAGAAATCCACTCGATTTTAATGAAGGACTTAAACGTTAGCAGGAATATTCGCACACGTGCAGTAGGTATTACTGGTACGGCCTATAGACCTCTGGATAATGAATACCAAATTAGAGAGAATTTTCAAGCCATGTGTGATTTAATTAATTCTAGAAATAACGGGTTTGAAAAAGCGCTTCTCGCCGTGGTACTTATTTCTTATATCCAGCCCTTTGAAGATGGTAATAAGCGTACTGGGCGTATGATTAGCAATGCCTTGCTCATTGCCTATAAGGCTTGTCCATTATCTTATCGTAGTGTTGACTCATTGGATTATAAAAAAGCCATGCTCCTTTTTTATGAACAAAATAATTTATCTGCATTCAAAAAAATATTTATCGAACAAAATGAATTTGGTGTAAAAAATTACTTCCAGTAGTCCCATTATATTCCATTCCTAAGAGAGAATTCATAAGATAGGACAAACAAAAACAAACGTTTTAAACCTGCGGATTTAGAGGTGGGAAACGAAGTGAATATCTGCGGCTGGGAATCCACCGGTTTAAAAATGGACCAATCTAAATCGCGATTTTCATCGGGATTTAGATTGGATAAAAACAAAAGTTTTTAAAAAAGTGTATCAGTCGACAGACTGATAGGGACTTTTGACATTCTCAACATGGAACTCTTAATGATCACGCCAGTAATCCTGTCGCGATTACAGATAATCAGAGAGTTACCTAATTAGAATTTGGTGACTCTTTTTATTTGCATAATATTTACATAAAATACAGTTATTAGCACCTATTGTAAAATACTGTTTTAGAGTGCTTTACTATATCCCTTTACCTCTGTGCCCTAGCCCACTTTGACGTTATCAAATTAATATCTAAGCTGAATAAAAAAAATTATTGCCCCTTTAATTGTATTGTGGAAACTTTATATTTGACTGAGTTTCTGTTTTAAGGACTATTAAATATAAAGTGTTGAATTTAAGTATTCAGATCACAAGCCTTTTTATTATCTGATTTAGCTCAAAACTAAATTTAGGGTATGTTTTTTATATAATACTTGTTCTGACAAAGCTTATGGGAAATTAATGAATTCGGGTAATAGACAACAATAAACTATGAATAAAACAAGAGAAGCAATCAGGTACAATATGATTTTTATTTTGTTCTTTTTCCTTACCACTACTTTATTACATTTAAAAAGCTATAACAAATTGCCAACAGGTGTCAGTGCATCACAACAAAGTGACCATTATGCTTTGGCTTTGGGTTTTTTAGATGATGGATTCGATTTTTTTCACCCTTCAAGTTTTGCCTTATCTAATGAATTTCCACCAATTGTAGAATTGAAAAGCGCACAAGGGATTACAGCAGTTGATTTTCCGATATTACATTATACAGTTGCAATTTTGATGAAACTGTTCAATACTAGGTCACCTGTTATTTTTCGTGTGGTCTCACTTTTATGGAGTTTTATTGCTTTGTGGTTTTTATTCTCAACAATTAAGAATATCAAAGGGTTTTGGATTGCTGCATTCTTAAGTGGTTTTATAATGTTTCAACCTATCTATTGCTACTATCAAAACGGATTTCATGTATCCAGTGCAGCGTTCAATACATTTTTGATTGGAGCAACTTTTATATTAAGGTTCTTTCACAAAGGGAAAAATGGCATGTTTATCTGGGGCGTGTTATTTTTAACCTTGGCCGCACTCATGCGATTTACACAAATTATATCGTTGTTAGCATTGTTGTGCACGTACTTGTATGTATTTTTTAAAAAAAGAATGTTTGACAAAAAATTATTGATCGTTCTTTTTGGAATAATTTTGGTTTTGGGTTATTTTGCTTACAATCAATATTTAAGATCTACATATGGTTCTATATTTCTAGGTGAGCCCAGATTAGCAAAATCGTATAAAACGTTCATGAATCATCTATTGGGAATTGGGGAATCTTATCTTAAAGAATTCATTCCTTTTATGCATTTGTTTGCCCTGACAGTAATTATTTTCCTTTTTAAAAAGGAAAATAATGGACAAAAAGAAATTCTACAAAATTTTATGATATGGGGAGTATTTTCTTTTATAGGGACTTTGATTTTTTCGCTTATAATGTCTTTTGGTTTATATTTCCATGATTATTATTCATTAGATACATGGTTGCCTGTCATGACATTGGCAATCATATATCTAGTATATTCAATTGACACAGCAAATATTTCGTATCGACTGCTTACAACCTTTGTTATAATGTTTTTGATTGGCAGCTTCTCTTTGGCATTAGAAAAACAGCTTAGAAAATATGATAGCAGTAATATAGTTAAAGATGATAACCTAGTTCTCAATGACTTTAAAGAGAGTATTAACTTTTTAAATTCGAATGTTTCTGGAAATGATAAGGTTTTAATTATTAGTAATTTTGGTTGGAATACGCCAATGATAGCCTGGCAGAGAAAATCATATCGGGTGGGTTCAAAGTTTGATGAAAAGATACCCCAGGCACTCGAAAAGGGTTTTGATATTATTATTACACATAATGCTTATTTTCAAAATATAGTTGTAGATAATTATCCAGAGTTTTCTTCTAAGGTTCAATTTATAGATAGTAATGGAAAAGTCTCAATTTGGAAATTGAATAATCGCTAAAGATTTTTTTTGTTTCTTAGTTAGATGTTTCTAGTAAAAGCATAAGTGACTCTTTTGAAAAGTAATATTTATGATTAATATCAGTAAAAAAATATCATGTGAAAGCTATACATACCTCCAGGAACAAATACGTGCTAATTGGAAGTGGTGGGGAAAGGAAAACCCTGAATGAATCAACTCCTATATAGATATATAATCAATCGATTTAATATATTTGTAGAACGACTTCAATAGAAATCAACACATATAATTATATGGTCAGAAAAAAATGATAGTAGTAGCGTCGATTTGAAGTTTCTAAAGCTCAATAAATGAATAAATGATATGTTTAGCCTGATATAATTTTCTTGCTCTCAGACCCTCTCAAAACAACCTGTCTGGAAGAAGAAGTAAGGGATAAATGTCAATCATTGACTATTCCGTGGTTACCAGCTTTTCTAGTGTTTGTGACTTTTTAAATGTTGCCTTAATAAATCCTTTCCATAGTCATTTCCATTAGATGTTCTTACGACTGTGTGGATATGATTTTTGGAAGGTTTCCCATCATCTGCATTAGGTACTCCAACAACTCTCTGATGATCAAACTCAATCAACACAATTGGACTGTGAATACGATAATAAAAGACTGCATCTTCTGTTGTTTCGCCTACCCATGAAAACCATGTATTCTCAATATGAAAAATTACTTCTTTCATTTTCACCTGTTGGTGGCCTTCTTTCATATTACTGATATATTGATTGATCAAATCCAATAATTTGTTCTTTTGCTGGTCGCTCAAATTTGAAGCTGGTATTCCCTCGTAATCGAGGTTTAAATTGTCCTTGTTAGCTTCGGCTACATTGTTGTTACCATTTTTTGTCCTGGAGATTGTAGCTGCGGTCTTTTGTTCTTCTGATAATGATTGCATTAATGCCAACCCTAGGTTTTGTTCATCTTGAAATAAGTTATTGCCCCTATATTTTCCAGTTGTCGTTATAATTGGTTCTCCTCCCATGAATACAGGTGACATAACAACTTGATCGCCTAAAACGAAATAATTAATCACCAAATGATGTCCATCTAATTGCCAACCCCATGGTTCTGTTAAAGAGGGTTCACCCATAATAGTAAAGAAGTAAAGCTCTTCATCATAATCATTTGACCCATTGTTAAGTTCTTTAAGTGTTTGATCAGTTTTCATGATGTCTTTACTAAGCTGTAGTCCTTTTGCACTCAATGAAACTTGCATTAAATCAAATGCGATTTTTTTTTGTGACTTATCCATCTCCTTCAAACTTACTCCTTGACGATCATAAATACCATTATCAACATTACACCATTTCCGCCATTCTTGATCTTTAATATCAAAAGTTGTTCGTTTGAGTTGTTCAGAATTCAAACCGTCAAGGAATAGAATAGCTGCCTCTATAATTGGGGCTGTAGTGACATTTGTCCTTCTGATAGGAAACAAATTCCCAATGGAATCATTTTCAGCGAAGATCCCTTGATATGGTTCTTTCAAAGCATCGGATTCCATTTTAGCAAAACGTTCCTTGACTGGATTGACGTCTTCTTGATTTTTATCACTATTCTCACCTTGCTTAGCCGTTGATGAGCAACCGTAAAAGAGAGCTATTACCATCAGTACTAAGATTTTTTTCATTATTATGGTTTATTGCTAGCAACAGATTTGTGTATGATTTGTGCGACTGGAAAACGGAGATTTTCGGGTGTAACAAATCGTTAGTTGAATGTTTGTCGGTTCGTTATTTAGTTTAAATGTAAGCATAAATTTTATGAGGTGATGGCCTTTGTTATTAGGTGTTGAAAATTATGTGCTAATGTTGTGCAGCTATCTAAAAAGCACTTCACTATAAATAGGACAAACCAAAGCATGATAACAGGAATAGCAACAATAAATGACTTCAATATATTTTGATGCCCTGTCATAGAAGTCGGCTTACTCTACAACAATCTCATCAATTTGAATGCTGGCCGGTCGACCAGAACCGGGGTGCCATTCCGGGGTATTGCCAAAAGTATGGGCTTTAACCTTTACGTACCTGGCTTGCTGGGGTTCAAAATCTGCAATGAAATCCCGGTGAATACCCCCGTATTGTGTTATGGGTGAAATATTATCAATATTTCCGACCTGTTTGAAATCCACACCGTTTTCGGAAATAAAATATTC
>CAYMKR010000114.1:0-7311 GCA_964390865.1 uncultured Flavobacteriaceae bacterium
TTACTCAATAACTCCTTATAATCAGCATAGGTTGTAATTCCATTATAATCGTCCTGATTATTTTGTTTAGCGTAGGCCTTTTCAGCCATTTCCTTGAACCAGGTTCTTTTAGTTGACCATACATCTGAACATGCCACTATTTGTGAACCACTTCCTTTAATAAAATTTGAACTCAAACCCCCTATCTGTTTTCCTAGACCAATCACACCAAGATTGATCCTGTCACTGGGTGCTATAAAACCCTTACCCAGAACTTGTCTTGGAATAATGGAAATACCAATTGCTCCGATTGCAGTATTCTTAATAAAATCTCTTCTTGACTTGCGGCTTGATTGTTTTCTGATTGATCGATTGAAATTTTTCTTCTTATTCATCTTTTCTGCTGGTTTGGTTATCTGAACGCTTTAAAAAATATAAGCTAAAAACAAGGCCTATTTGATTTTCAAAAATAATTACATTGAATTAATATTAATTCATGTACCTATTCAAATTTAACTAATTCAAATTAAATCATAAAGCTGCCTGGAAAATAAATTCTAATTCGATATACAGCAGCAAGATCAAACATTGAGATAAAAAATTATTGCCCATCATTTTATGAATAAATATCGTTTTTTATGTATCTTGATTCCAAATATTATCCCTAATAATTATCTCTTTTCATCAAATACAATTGTCATATGAATGCTTTAAAATCAATGTTATTCTTAATGTTAATCGGTTTAAGCAGCAGCATGGTGGCTCAGTCTGATGAACCTACTGAGTCCATATCCATAGCGAATAAAAATATTTTAGTAGTTTGGGGCGGATGGGATGGTCATCAACCCGATGTTTTCGCTAAGAAAATTTCAAAATGGGCATTGAAAATGGGTGCCAATGTACTTGTTTCAGATTCTTTAGGGGTTTATTCAAACGCAGATCTAATGGCCAAGCAAGACCTTATCATTCAATATTGGACCATGGGTGAAATATCAGAAGAACAAAGTGAAGGATTAATTAAAGCCGTCAAAAACGGAACCGGACTTGTTGGTTGTCACGGAGGTATTGGTGATTCGTTTAGAAACAATACCAATTATCAGTATATGGTTGGAGGTCAATGGGTCACGCATCCCGGGGGTAAAATAAATTATTCTGTACAAATAAGCAATACTGGAGACCCGGTAACAAAGGGATTAATAGATTTCGAAATTAAAAATACAGAACAGTATTATATGCATGTAGATCCTAATGTTAGTGTATTGGCCACCACTACTTTCAATGCCGATCATGACGCCTGGATAGCAGGAAATTCGATGCCGGTTGTATGGAAAAAGCATCATGACAAAGGGCCCGTATTTTATATTTCTATTGGTCATAACCCAGAAGATTTTGACCATCCTGCAGTATGGACTATGCTTACACGAGGCATTGACTGGGCAATAAACGGAGGAGATAATTAATCATTGATTGACTTGATGACCACTTTCTAAGTGCCTATAATTCGCTTTTCATTTTGTCAATCATGTTTTGTGCGTTCTGATTTTGCGGATTTAATTCAATTGATTTCTGATAATTTTTAATGGCGAGATTATAGTCTTTATTAATCATACAAACCTCAGCATAACTGTCATAAACATTTGCACTATTTGGATACAATATAGTATTCACTTTTAAAATAGACTTTGCCAATTCTAAGTTGTTCTCGGATATAAGATTATACCCCTTTCGATTCAACCTGTTTTCATTAACCGCTGTGTCATTTTTATCTGCTCTTTGAATTTCTAAATAAGCATCTAATCCATTTTCATAGTCACCAGTTGAAAGAAGTTCTAAGGGTAATTTTTCACTTTCTGCCATAGGCTCATGTGAAGAAACGGTATCATTATTAAAAGGATCTAAATAGACCATTTTTAAATTATTAGATTCACTATTTCTTAAAAATTGAATCACTTCATTCTTCTCTCTGCTTATATAGGTAGTATCACTAATTTGAATTAATTCAACAGCGTTTTGTCCGAGTTGCTTGATAAAGAGATTCTCCTTTTCTACATAAACTTCCATTAAATCATCATTATGCAACTTATAGCGGCCCGATATCTCTTCAGCTTGTTTTTGATCTATAGCATGCGTGGTATAAACCGGAACAAAACCTTCCCAATTATAGGTTAAGGCAACAGATCTAATAAGTTCTGAAATAAAATCAGGATGATTAGAATTTGTCAAAACAACAACCCCATACCCTTTTGTTTTATGTGCTATAAGTTCGCTGGAAAACCCTTCATCCCATCCGCCATGACCAAAATATATAGCATCTCCTTTTTTATTAAGGAACAGACCCAAACCACTAAACTCTGTAACAAAAGGAGTAAGCATTTGATGAACCATCTCCTTTGAGAGCACCTTCTCACTTGTTCCATTGTAGGTATTCTGAACGTCTATAGCAAACTGAGCAAGATCTTCAGAAGTAGTCCACAGCCCGGCTGCTGCCATTTCTGGATAAGTATGTCTTTTCCCTTTCGTCATTGACCCATCTGGTAAATACCCTGTTGCTGCCCTACTCAGCATTGCATCCTTTAGTGGCTGCTCATAAGTACTGCTCTCCATTCCTAAAGGACTTAAAACAAGTTCATCCATCAATTCAGGGTAAGATTTCCCTTTAATGTCAATCATCATTTGCTGCATAATGGTATATCCTCCTCCTGAATACCTAAAGCTTTCCTCTGGTTCTTTGTCTACAAAAATGGCAGGAGAATTTGCTGGCGGGAGTCCATTAAGAACTTCTATTAGCGAAGGAACAGCCAGATCCGGACTATATCCAAGAAACCCATGCACTGTCAAACCTCCCGTGTGACTAACCAAATGTTTTAAACCAACCTTTTTTTTCTTAGTAAACTCATTTTCAGGAATTTTCCAGGAAGTGAGATAAGAATTCACATTTTCTTCTAAATCTATCTCCTTATTATCTACCAATTTCAGAGCGCCGTATGAGGCCACAGGTTTACTTATTGATCCCGCTTGAAATAAAGTATTCAACACTACTGGTTCATTACTCTCTTTGTCCATTATACCATAAGCTTTTGACCATACTATTTCGTGATCTTTTATGACAGCTATGGTCACACCAGGCACGCCATAATGTTTCATTCGTTCCTCAATACTCCAACGTAGTTCATCCTTAATATAAACAGGTGGGACCAAATTTGTTTCAACCAATTTTTCATTGGTATCAACCTCCGATATCTGCGGAGTTTCTTTACAAGAAATGGAAAGAGTCAGAAGGCATAGGAATGTGAAAATATATTTCATAAATATCTTTTTTAGTTATTAGTAGGTTAGATCGAAATAAAGACCGCTTAATTTTGAAATTGTTTCATGAAAACTGAGATCTAAAAATCGCAAAAACAAGATACAATATTAATTTCTCATCTCTTTTGAACACATTCTCCAATAAATTATATAAAAACTGTATTTTTATCCTACTAAAATTATCTGATTGAATAAATCAATTACCTATACTGTCCTTATAATATCCATATCTTTTTTGACCTTATTTGAAACTTATGGGCAAAAAACAGACACCATCGTTCATATCAATGGTAACATTCTTACAGGTGATTTAAAAAGAATGAACTATGGCGTAGTGACATGGAAAATGGATGGCATGGGAACCATATCTCTAGAAGAGCCGAAGATTGAGACCATTATTTCAAATAAAATGTTTGAAATAAAAATGGAAAGTGGAAGGATCTATTTTGGATCATTTGAAGCCAGTGAGGAGCCAAGAAAAGTCAATCTTATCCTTTTAAATGAGAATGTTATTGTAGACATTGAAGACATAGTTGAGGTCTACCCTATCAAAAATAGTTTTTTTACGCGTTTAAGTGGCAATTTCAGCTTGGGGGCAAACTATTCAAAAGGAAGTAACGTGGCTACACTTGTTTTCTCAGGTAACATTGATTATAGAAAGAGAAACAGTGGGTATAGCCTCGTTTGGGATACGAATGATACTTATCAAGGGGATAGTCTGAGTTCGAGTAAATCGGATATTTCCTTATCCTGGCAAAGAATTTTAAACAAGGGTTGGTCAGTTGACTTTGCCGTTGGAGCAAGTTCAAACCTCCAACTGGGTACAGATTTAAGATGGAATATAAGCTCTGCCGCAATTAAAGATCTGGCTTATAATGACTGGAATCGGCTATATGTGGCTGCAGGACTAAATGCATCCAAGGAAATTCCAGTAGGTGATGCTGAAACGACAGATGATCTTGCCGGTCTTTTTCAATTAAAATGGAAGGTCTATAAACTGACTGGAGCTAAGGTGTGGGTAGATGCAGATATTAGCTACCTTCCGTACTTTACAAGCAACAGAAGCAGGGTTACCCTGAATTTGAACCCAAAAGTGAGTATTTTTAGCAATAATTTTAAAGTTGGTTTTAATTTCTATTACACTTATGATAGTCAACCTCAAAATACAGATGCTTCTAATGACGATTACGGACTGAATCTACAATTTACCTATGCCTTGAATTAAAACTCATTGAATATAGACTATTTCAGAAAATCATTTAATAAGCCTCCAAGCCCTCCAGATGATTTAGAGCCACCACCTAGCATTCCAGCTATGTCATCAATTGAACTGTCATTTCCATCAAACCCTTGAATAAGCGAAGCCATTGAGGCCATACTTCCTCCTTGAGATCCTAATAAGCCACCTAACAAATCTCCCAATCCACCTGATTCTGATACATTATTCTCCTTGGTCTTTTTTCCGAGATAACTCATTATAAAAGGTGCCGCTACTTTTAGCATATTCATGGCCGAATTCATGTCTAAGCCTGATGATTTACTTAATGCATTGGCCGCATTACTTTCTTGACCACCAAAGACATGTCCAAGTATATTACCTCCGTCATCTAAAACATCTTGATCGATACTATCCCCTCCAAGAATTGAACTCATATTATCAAGTCTTGAACCGCCACTATGCGTTGGAGAATTCAAAGCGCCTAATAATTGCTCAGATCCTTCAGTTGAACTAGTATTATTTTTTAAAGCTCCTAAAATCAAAGGTAGCGCTGTTGTTAAAGCTCCAGTTGTACTTTTACTATCCAATCCCATTTGTTTTCCGGCTCCATTTATAAGTTCTTGGCCCATCTCACTATTTAGTAAATCTAATATTCCACTCATATTTTAAAAATTATTTAATTTTGATTGATCTAAAGGTACGGATTTCCGAAGCTTTCTAAAAGCCTAATTTTTTTTGGCTACAGCTTCTGATGATGATGATAAAATCCAAACCATGGGTATAAAAATTAAAAAAACAAGAAATTTGAAGGAGGGAAGGAAAATATTTAATTTTCAAGTTCCTTTAAAGAGCTTGGTCAATTAGAAACTATCAACTTTTTTATAGGCCTCGATTAAAGATTTTTCTCCTAAATCTCCCTCAATAGAGTTTCCGTGTTCCATTCCTAAAATACCTGAATAAGCTTGTGAATGAATGTACTTAAATACGTTCCGATAATTGATTTCACCAGTTGTAGGTTCCTTTCTACCAGGGTTGTCGCCAATTTGGAAATAAGCAATCTCATCCCAGCTTTTTTCAATATTCGGAATTAAATTACCCTCTTGAATTTGCTGATGATAGATATCAAAAAGAATCTTACATGAAGGTGAATCAACGCTTTTACAGATCTCATAGGCCTGCGGACTTTCAGATAAAAACAAGCCTGGATGATCTCTAAAATTTAAGGGCTCAAGAACCATGGTAATCTTATGCGGTTCGAGTATTGCTGCCGCCTGCTTTAAACTCTCCACAACATGAGCAGTTTGGTATGACATGTTTTGTTTCAAATCAACATGACCTGGAACTACTGTCATCCATTTTGCATTAACTCGTTTTGCTACTTCAACCGAAGATCTAATGTCATTCAAGAATTCTTCTCTTTTACCGAGATCGCCACTGGCTAAATTAGCTTCTTTCCAATAAATCTTATGTGCAACAAATACGCCCATTGCAAGGCCTCTTTTCTCCATTAAGCTCGCCATTTTATTTTGTAAGCCTACATCTCTTTCTTTCATCCCATTGTCTTCAAAAGCGGTAAAGCCCTGATCTGCCATAAAATTCAATTGATCTAAAGGATCATCACCAGCTAAATTTTTAAACATCCCTAAATGAGGAGCATAATTCATGTTAAATTTATGAGCTGTAATAAATTCAGTATGAGCAAATAAACTATTTGATGTATATATTCCTAAAGTGGCAAGACTCAAGGATTTGGTAAAGGACCTTCTTTTCATTTTAAATAAATTTCGTTACTCCCGGAGTGGGTATTATATAATTTCCTTCTTTGTCAGGCATGGTTGGAGGTGCAGATTCCCAATTCATTTCTGCTGGGACTAAGTCTAATTTAGAATTTAAAGCCTCATCCATAGTTATTAATTGACCCGAATAGGTAGCCATTCTCCCTAAAATTGCGCTTAATGAGCTTTTGGCTCCATTTTCTGCATCGCTGATTACTTCCTTATTTCTAATACTTGCAAAAAGTCGATCATGTTCTACTTGATAGGGATTAGGATCTTCATCACTCCTTCTTGGATATTTATACATTTCTTTTCCTTCAAGGTCGGTAATAACCGCCTTTCCTAATTCTACAGAACCTTTGGTTCCGTGAAATACTTCATCCACTCTATTCATACAATTTGGCTGATGCCTGCACTGACTAGAAACTACTGCTCCACTTGCATAAGTAAACTCTACAAAATGATGATCAAAAATTTCTCCATGATCTTTACCTGTTCTTACTTGTCTTCCTCCCATTCCTTGAGCTGATACGGGGTAATCACCAATGAACCAATTCGCTACATCAATATTATGTATATGTTGTTCCAAAATATGGTCTCCACATAACCAATTAAAATAATACCAGTTACGCATTTGATATTCTAATTCGGATTGACCGGGTTTCCGCTCCCGGACCCAAACTCCAGGACTATTCCAATACACTTGTCCGCTTCTTATTTTCCCAATGTCACCATTGCTGATTTTTTGGTGCAAATCAAGATATTTGGTTTCATAATGACGTTGTAATCCAACAACAACATTGAGTTTCTTTTCTTTGGCAACTTTAGCAGCCGCCAAGACCCTCCTAATTCCGGCTGGATCAGTAGCCACAGGCTTTTCCATAAAAATGTGCTTTTCTTGTGATACAGCATATTCAAAATGGTAAGGTCTGAATCCCGGAGGTGTTGCTAAAATTACAACATCAGCCATATCAATCGCTTTTTTATATGCATCAAAACCAACAAATCGATTTTCAGTCTTAACATCGATCT
>CAYMKR010000115.1:0-7240 GCA_964390865.1 uncultured Flavobacteriaceae bacterium
CAATTTTAATAGTATTGTTTGAAACTGATAAATCTTCTGAAATTTCATAAGATTTCAAAATTTTATCCTTTAGATCAACGATTACTCTTTGCGCAGTTTTCAATCCAATTCCCTTAACAGATTGTATTTTTGAAACATCCTCACTTCCTATAGCTTGCTGAATTTCTTGGGTATCCATGGAGGATAGCATAGTGATCGCTATACTTGGGCCTACACCTGAAACAGAAATCAACATTTTAAATATTTCTCGTTCAGTTTTACTGTAAAAACCGAAAAGAATATGAGCATCTTCTCTAATTACTAAATGAGTGAATAATTTAAGGTTTTCCTGATCTGGAATGTTAGAAAATGTTTGTAAAGAAATATTGATGTGGTAGCCTAAACCATTGCATTCAATAACCACATGGTCAGGATTTTTTTCGACCATTTTCCCTTGAATATGTGTAATCATAAATTTTGAATCGTGATGGATTCAAATGTAATAATTTTATGCTCTTGAAATAGAAATGTTATACTTATTTTAATAACATAATTAACCGCGTTACCGCACTTTCAATATTTAACTATTCAGCGTCGGATAATACATCTCAAAGTCAAATTAAACCTTAATTATTTCTTTCTACTTTGAACATCTACAACTGCAATACAGACAATGTTTACAATTTCATCTACGCTGGCACCGAGCTGAATAAGGTGAACTGGTTTTTTTAGACCCATAATAATAGGGCCGATCGAATCTGAGGCATGAATTTCTTTTAGTAGTTTATAGCTAATATTCGCAGATTCAAGGTTAGGATAAATCAATCCGTTTACTTTTTTTCCCTGTAGTTTAGAAAAAGGAAATTTTTCGGTTCTCATTTTTTCATTCAAAGCAAAATCCGCTTGAAGTTCACCGTCAATATTTACATGTGGGAAAAACTTATGCAAATAACCAACTGCCTCTGACATTTTTTTAGCAGAGTCGGATTTAGAAGATCCAAAATTTGAAAATGAAACCATGGCTAAATTTGGAACCAAGCCAAACATTTTCATCGTTTTATCAGTCATTCTGGCAATTTCAGCTAATTCTTTTGCATTGGGGTTGATGTTCATTGCAGTATCCGACAGAAATAAAGGCCCTCTTTCAGTAAGCATTAAATTTGTTCCTGCGATCTTCTTAATTCCCTTGATCTTTCCAATCAGTTCAATCATTGGTTTAGCAACAGTTGGATAACTGCGGGTATAACCTGTAACAAGAGCATCAGCGTGGTTTTCATTTACCATCATGGCCGCAAAATAATTACGTTCACGCATCCATTTTTGAGCTTCTAACAAGGTCATTCCTTTTCGTTGCTCTTTTTTCCAATAGATTTCAGCAAAAGCGTTTCTTCTCTTTTCTTCAGATTTTGATTTAGGATCGATAATAGTGATATCACCTTCGAATTGAATTTCATTCATTAAACTTTCAATGGCAATTTTATCACCAAGGAGAACAGGAATAGCGATACCCTCATCATAAGTGATCTGCGCGGCCTTCAAAACACTTAATTGATCGGCTTCAGCAAAAATTACCTTTTTAGGATCTGATTTTGCCCTGCTGGTTATTAGTCGCATTAATTTACTGCCCGTTCCTAATCTTTCAATCAGAGACTCTTTATATGCGTCCCAATCTTTGATCGGTTGTTGTGCAACTCCAGACTCCATGGCAGCCTTGGCTACGGCTGGAGGGATTTCACTGATTAATCGAGTATCAAAAGGTTTAGGGATGATATAATTTTCACCAAAAGTGATATTCTTTTTATTATAGGTGATGTTGACCTGCTCAGGAACACTTTCTTTAGCCAAATCAGCTAATGCATGAACCGCGGCCATTTTCATTTCTTCATTTATTTTTGTTGCTCGCACGTCCAGTGCCCCTCTAAAGATAAATGGAAACCCAAGAACATTATTGACCTGATTCGGATGATCAGATCTTCCGGTAGCCATAATAATATCCTTTCTAGTATCAACGGCCAATTTATAACCAATCTCAGGGTTAGGATTAGCAAGTGCGAATACGATAGGTTTGTCAGCCATGGTTAAGAGCATTTTTGGCGTCACAATATCTCCGATAGACAAACCAATCAATACGTCTGAATTTACCATAGCGTCCTCAAGAGTGTGAAGATCTTGATCAGTTGCAAATTCCTTTTTTTGTTGGTTTAAATCATTACGATCTGTTCTTAAAACTCCCTTACTGTCACACATGACAATGTTTTCTTTTGCAACTCCTAACTTTTTGTAAAGGCGAGTACAAGAAATGGCTGCCGCACCTGCACCATTAATAACAACACGAACTTCCGAAGCTTTTTTATTGGCGATCTCCAAAGCATTTTTTAATGCTGCCGCAGAGATAATAGCAGTTCCATGCTGATCATCGTGCATTACAGGGATATTCAATTCTTCTTTGAGTCTCCTTTCAATTTCAAATGCTTCTGGCGCCTTTATGTCTTCTAGATTTATTCCTCCGAAAGTAGGAGCAATGGCCTTTACAGTTTCAACGAATTTATCTACATCTTTAGTGTCAACTTCGATGTCAAAAACGTCAATGTCAGCAAAAATCTTAAAGAGTAGTGCTTTCCCTTCCATTACTGGCTTTGACGCTAAGGGACCAATATCACCTAGCCCTAGTACTGCAGTTCCATTTGAAATCACAGCCACTAAATTTCCTTTAGCGGTGTATTTGTATACATCTTGGTTGTTTTTCTCAATTTCAAGACATGGCTCTGCGACTCCAGGAGAATAGGCTAAAGACAGGTCTCTTTGTGTAGAATGTTTTTTTGTGGGAATGACTTGAATTTTTCCTGGGGTTGGAAATTGATGATAATCTAAAGCGTCAGTTTTTTTTATTTTGGCTCCCATTAATTTTATTTTAGGCTAAGTATTTAGAGGTATATGTTTTCACAGAGGTTGGGCCGTGAATTTTATTTTTTTAGGAATTCGATATTCCTTTTTAATCCTTCAAATTTAGTCCTTTTTACAGCGGATCCTCTAAAAATATCATGGAAAACTTCTGTTGTGATCTCCTGCCAATCATTTTTGCTATTATTTAATAAGCGTTCATCCGGGCTAAATTTAGCTTCATGATTAGGTTCTGAAAACCTATTCCATGGGCATATATCCTGGCAAATGTCGCAACCAAACATCCATTCTTCAAATTGATCCTTAAATTGATTTGGAATCTCATCTTTTAATTCTATGGTGAAATAAGAGATACACTTACTGCCATCAATTGTATTGTTTGGTAAAATTGCTTGCGTAGGGCAGGCATCAACACATCGAGTGCAAGAGCCGCAATGATCAGTTTTAAAAGGCTCGTCATAAATGAGCTCAACATCGAGGATGATTTCAGCAAGGAAAAAATAAGAGCCTTTATTTTTTGTGATAAGCAGAGAGTGTTTTCCGAGCCACCCCAAGCCACTTTTTTGAGCCCAGGCTCTTTCCATAATTGGTGCAGAATCTGTAAAAACCCTAGCCTGAAAGTCTCCGATAAGGTTCTGCATAGAAGCAGTCATTTCTTTTAGCTTATCTTTAATGACATGGTGATAATCTTCTCCATAGGCATATTTGGCTACTTGGTAACTGTCATCATTCTGCTTCTCTTCAGGATAATAATTATACAATAAAGAAATCACACTTTTGGCTCCAGGCACAAGCAAACTAGGATCAAGTCGTTTGTCAAAATGATTTTCCATATAGTGCATCTCACCATGAAAATTATTTTTGAGCCATTGTTCAAGACGAGGTGCCTCAGCCTCTAGGAATTCAGCTTTTGAGATACCACAAGATTCAAAGCCTTGACGTTTGGCTTCTTCTTTGATCCAATGAGTATGTAATTCTGTTTTCGTCAAGAGTAATTATGGATTCTTTACGGTACCTAGAAAATTAGGTTTGCATATCTCGGCCTCGAAATCGAATTGAATTGAATTTAAAATAATTCTTCTTGTGAGGTTCCTTTGATTCTGCCTAAGTGTTTGTAGGCTAAATCAGTGACTTCTCTTCCTCGAGGAGTTCTCATTATAAATCCTTCCTGTATCAAAAAAGGTTCATACACTTCTTCAATAGTCTCAGCATTTTCTCCGACTGCGGTAGCTAAGGTACTGATCCCAACTGGTCCACCCTTAAATTTATCTATAATTGTAGTCAATATCCTGTTGTCCATTTCATCAAGGCCATGCTTGTCTACGTTTAAAGCATTCAATGCATATTTAGCGATTTTGATCTCGATATTACCATCTCCTTTTATTTGAGCAAAATCCCTAACTCTTCTAAGAAGGGCATTAGCAATTCGAGGCGTACCTCTGCTTCTTCCTGCAATTTCAATAGCTGCCTCCATAGTATTGGCGACATTAAGAATTTTTGAACTTCTTTGAATGATATGTGTAAGTAGTTCTGTCGTGTAATATTGAAGTCTACTGCTTATACCAAATCGTGCCCTCATAGGAGCAGTTAAAAGCCCCGATCGAGTTGTAGCACCAATTAACGTAAATGGCTCAAGATTGATCTGAACACTTCTGGCATTTGGTCCCGATTCAATCATTATGTCAATTTTATAGTCCTCCATAGCAGAATAAAGATATTCTTCAATAACCGGACTTAAGCGATGTATCTCATCTATAAATAAAACATCTCTTTCTCCCAAATTTGTAAGTAATCCAGCTAAGTCGCCAGGCTTGTCAAGTACAGGGCCAGAGGTGACTTTTATATTTGTTTTCAACTCATTAGCAATGATATGGGCCAGAGTTGTTTTACCCAGTCCCGGAGGACCGTGAAACAAGGTGTGATCTAGTGCTTCTTCTCTTTGATTGGCGGCTTCAACGAAAATTTTTAAATTATCCAATACCTGGTCTTGACCTGCAAAATCGTCAAACGATAAGGGCCTGAGTTTTTTTTCAACTTCAAATTCTTCAGGATTTACATTCTGATTGGAGGCATCTAAATGTTCGTTCATATTGGGAATTATGGTTTAAATGGATTCTCTTATTTTATTTCAATCTCCGTAGCTAATACAATGGCTGCTGGGTATTCTTTTTTAATATTCACCATTGAATGATCCGCTTCAAGGCGGGTTCTATAATTTCCAATCTGAAGCTTCCATTGAGGCGTGCTAAAGATTATAGAAGTCGCTATCTCGGGAAACAATGATGTGAATTCTTCTTTCACCTCATAACACTCCTTCTCACTACCGTAATAGATTTGTATTTTGAAGCCTTGAAATTTTTCCAAAGACTTATTATAGCTCTTTTTTTGAGCGAGCATTTGATCGATATGGGCGCTACTTTCAATGCGCACAGTTCCATCCTTTGTTTGTGCTTCTAGATTGTACTGCCAGCAAGCAATAATGGCTAGAGTAATAAAGAATTTGAATTTTGAAGAATAGTGCATAAATTATTTTTTTACAAATCTAAAAGAATATTTTAAGATAGGTGTTTTTTTTGCTATTTAGAATGATTATAAATTAATATTAACAGATATTTAATATTTTGTCTAAACGCAAGAAAATGTATTTTTGCACAATCTTTTTATATTATATGATATTTATCATGGATATATAAGTGTTGGAATATTTTCGCTTTAAAAAGTGATTTTAATATAACGTAAACAATGCAAATGAAAATTGTAATGCCCAGCAGTTCATTTAAGAAATTCTTAGCTAGCCTTTCTTTCCTTTTTTTACTCTCATTTAGTCTTACTGCACAAGAAGGTGATCCCACAAACGGGAAGAAACTTTTTAATGCAAATTGTGCTGCATGTCATAAATTGGATAAGAAGCTAATTGGTCCGCCACTAGGAGGAATCCAAGATAAAAGAGAAAATCAATGGCTACAAGCCTGGATCAAAGATAACAATGCTTTAAGAGCTAGTGGTGATCAAGATGCAATCGATATATTCAATGAATATAATGGTATGCCAATGACACCTTACCCTCAATTGACAGAACAAGATATTAATGATATTCTTGCTTATACCGACGGGGAACCAAAAGAAGCTGCTGCAGATGTAGCTGCCGTTCAGGAAGTTGACCCAAAAGTGGCTGTCGGAAAAAAAATATTCCAAACAAACTGTGCCTCATGTCATAAACTTGATAAGAAATTGATTGGCCCTGCTTTGGGAGGTATGGCCGATAGGAGAAGTGCTGAATGGTTAAGAGCTTGGATCAAGGACAATAATGCATTAAGAGCTACTGGTGATCAGGATGCAATCGATATATTCAATGAATATAATGGTATGCCAATGACGTCTTTCCCACAGTTGTCGGATGAAGATATTGATGCCATTATTGCCTATACAACTGCAGGTGATATGAAGCAAGTTGCTGCGGTAGCAGGAGGAGAAGTCATTGCGACGCCAAAAACTTCTAGCGCTTGGATGAGTTATATTGTGGTGTTTGCGCTTCTAGGATTGATTGTCTGGATTTATGCGGCAAGCAATAATGGATTCCTTAAGATAGCCGCGACAATTTTTGTTTTGATTCTTACAGGATATATTCTTTTTGATACTTTAATGGATATTGGTATTGATCAAGATTATCAGCCAATTCAGCCTATAGCATTTTCGCATAAAATACACGCAGGAGATAATAAAATTGACTGTCAATATTGTCATTCTTCGGCAAAACACAGTAAAACATCGGGCATTCCTTCAGTTAATGTTTGTATGAACTGTCATAAAAGTATTTCAGAATATACTGGTCCTGAAACATCTGAAAAGGATAAGGCCTTTTATGATGCTGAAATTCAGAAGATTTATGACGCTATCGGATGGGATTCTGACAACCTACAGTATATAGAAGGTTATGAGCAAAAGCCGATAAAATGGGTTCAGATTCATAAATTACCTGACTTTGCCTACTTCAACCATTCACAACATGTTACAGTTGCAGGTGTTGCCTGTCAAAAATGTCATGGTCCGGTTGAAGAAATGGAGGAGATGTATCAGTTCTCTCCACTTACTATGGGTTGGTGTATGGAATGTCATGAGTCAACAGCTGTTGACTTAAAAGGAAATGGTTATTACGCTAAGATACATGAAGAATTGGCTAACAAATATGGAGTCGAGTCAGTTACCATTGCTCAGTTAGGTGGTAAAGAATGTGGTAAGTGTCACTACTAGATTAATGAAAATAGATGAACTGAACTCAGTTCAGTTTTAAAAAAAATAAACAACAAGATTAAATATGGCATCTAACAAGAAATACTGGAAAAGTGTTGAAGAACTAAAC
>CAYMKR010000116.1:0-5685 GCA_964390865.1 uncultured Flavobacteriaceae bacterium
AAGTTGTTGGACAGAATAAATTACTAGACAAAAATGTTGTAAACTACCAAATTGAGGAGTCTGTAATTGATGTCAATGGAAAAGCGATGACCCCAAGTTTAAATGCCCGAAATTATGGCCCCGAAAAAATGAAATCTGGGAAATCTCCTCAACTAAGTATTAAATTTATTGGTGATCGAATGATAGCTGTTGAAAAGGCAGATCAAAAATGGGATATCTATTCCTTCTAGCTTAATTGTTTGAGAATCATAGATAATAAATGACGAACCCCATGTTGCACTTTAAAAACTTCAACATTGCTGATTGGTTTTCCTTTTATCGAATATTCGCTGTTCCCTTTTTACTATTAATTATCTGGTTGGGGAACAGAGAATTATTTTCGTGGATGCTACTATTGAGCTATAGCACTGACATGATTGATGGCTTTCTCGCCAGGAAGTTAAAAATTACGAGCCCTAGAGGATCTCAATTAGATTCGATCGGGGATCAACTCACTCTTTTAGTTGGATTCATCGGTCTTCTTATTTTTGAAAATCAATTTATACTTGACAATTATCAATGGATTCTAATCCCTTTTGTGCTATACGGTTGTCAAATGTTTATCGCCTTCAGTAAATATGGTAAAGCTACTGCGTTCCATACCTATTTAGCAAAATTATCGGCCGTCATACAAGCTTTATTTATTCTATGGCTTTTGTTTTTCGGTCCGGTTTACTGGTTATTCTATACCATGATTATCATAGGCATCATAGAAACTATTGAAGAAATTTCGTTAATATTTCTTTACCCAAAGTGGATTGCAGGTGTTAAAGGGTATTATTGGGCCAGAAAAGACAAGAGAAGAACTTTCAATTATCAAAAGGAAACATAGCTATGAGATCATTTTCAAATTTTACAATATTTCTACTTTGCCTAGCAATTCTTATTATTGACTTTTTAGCTTTTTATTGGCTTCAGTCAATAACCCAACTATTAGATATGCCTAAATTAAGGCTCAGTATACATATTGCTTTTTGGTTTTTCACGGTAGGTCTTATTACAGCAATTTCAATTCTTAAAGTAAGATTAGATCGAATTCACCCACAAAGAAAGCACTTACTTATTACCTCATTATATGGTCTTGCGGTGTCTTCATTTATTCCAAAGATTATCTTTATCATTATTATCTCTATTCTCTTTTTTTCGAACTATGTGTTCTCAGAAAAAGAATCCTTATTTGTAATTCCAATCATTGGCTTACTAGCTGGATTCTTACCGTTTTTTGTCATCATTTATGCCATTTTCAAGGCCTTATACAGGTTCAAAGTACATTACCTACATGTGAAATTGGAAAGCCTTCCTGCGGCCTTTGACAAACTAAGAATCATTCATATCTCAGATTTGCATTTGGGTAGTTTTAATTTTCGATACCATATCCTGGAAAGAGCTGTATCCATAATAAATCACCAAAAACCAGATTTTATCTTTTTCACCGGGGATCTGGTAAACAACTTCGCATGGGAGTTAAAGGGATGGGCAGAAGTAATGGGAAAAATGAAGGCCAAAACAGGAAAATTTGCTGTTTTGGGAAATCATGATTACGGAGATTACAGTAGCTGGACAAGTCCAGAACAAAAAAAAAGTAATTTTGAATCAATTAAATATTTTTACAAAAAAATTGGATTTAACCTCTTACTCAATGAGGCATCCATCGTCAGAAAGGAGAATGATGAGATTGCCATTCTTGGTGTGGAGAATTGGGGTAACCCTCCTTTTAAGAAATATGGCGATCTAAAGAAATCAATGCAAAATATCAGCCACATTCCTTGTAAGATACTATTATCACATGACCCGACTCATTGGGCTGAAGAAGTAATTAATCAAACTGATATTGCACTGACTCTGTCTGGTCATACACATGGCATGCAAGCTGGTGTAAATCTTAAAAACAAACAGTGGAGCCCTATCAAATACAAATACAAACATTGGGCAGGTTTACATAAAGAAGCTGGTCAATATTTGAATGTAAATAGAGGCCTTGGGTGGCTTGGATTTCCTGGAAGACTTGGTATGCGCCCTGAAATAACCTGCATAGATATTAGGGCTTAGCTTTATTCTTGCTGTTTTTGTAGCCTTTTTTCTTCCTTAAGCCTTGCTTTTTCTTGTTTTTTGAAGTAGCCTTTAAAAAATGTATTATGCCTCAATGCTTCAAGGTTTTCGTTAAGCAACTCACTACCCTGCTTCACATTTTTTACAGTCTCATCAATATTTTGAACCAGAATAGTGTCTGTAACCAAATAATTGAAAGCCCCTTCTCCTTCTTTCACTGTCAATAGGACTTCATTAAGATTATTAATAACGACTTTGATATCTTCACTAGACTGTTCAAGATTTCTCATCATTGATCTAAATTGTGCTGCCGCAACAGAGTCTTTTAATAATACATTTAAAAGATTGTCCTCATCGTTTGCAGAATTAACAACACCTTTAATCTCATCAATTACTTTTGAAGCATCCTTGCTTGCCGTTTTTAAATTGCTAATAGTCGCCTTAAGATCAGCTCCCATGGCCTCATCATTGACTAATAAACCCAAAGTTCCTTTTCCTGCGTTAATACTTCTGGTTATCTTTAATAATTCATTAGAAAGCTCAGCCACATTTTCGTTCGTAACATTTAAAGTTGTCATCATGTCTGTGGTCGATTTCTTTTTAATTGACATGATGGTGTCACCTTCTTGTAATATTTGTCCTTTACGGTCACCAGGAAAAATATTCACTACCATACTCCCGACCAGTCCATCAGATCCAATAATTGCATAGGCATTTTCCCTCATATGTCTTCGAATACTTTCTTCAAGAACCATATCAACGCAAATCGTTGAATCATCCACCATCAAAATTTCTTTAACTGTTCCGATATTAATACCTGCATATCTAACATTATTACCTAATTTTAATCCGTTGACATTGTTGAAAACTCCTGTAATTCTGAAGGTATCTCCAAATAAATTCTGTTTTTTACCAATTAAATACAACGAGGCAATCAATACGATTCCCGTCAGAATAACGAACATTCCTAATTTCAATTTTTGCGCATTGGTAATTTTCATATCCTTATCATTTAAAAAATGCCCCTATTCTTTCATCCTTTGAATTGGATAATTCCCTAAAGCTTCCTTCAGCATAGTTTACACCATTAATTAGCAAAATCATTCTATCAGCTATAACTCTAGAACAATCTACATCATGTGTAATAATCAAAGCTGAAGAGCCATATTTAATTTGTATATCTCTCATCAATTGAATAATCTCTTTTGCCGTTATCGGATCTAATCCTGTGGTTGGTTCGTCATAAATGATGATTTTCGGATGAAAAATTATCGCTCTTGCCAATGCAATTCGCCTTTGCATACCTCCTGAAAGTTCATTTGGCATTAAGTCAATCGCATCAAGGAGGCCGACAGATTCAAGTGCCTCTAGCACTAATATGTCTTTTTCTTTTTGATGCATATGTTGTTTCCGCAATGGAAATTCAAGATTCTCTTTCACGGTCATTGAATCATAGAGTGCACTTCCTTGAAAAAGAAAACCAATCTTCTTTCTCAATTGATCTAATTCGGTATGTTCTAATTGCAAAACATCTTTACCCATGATTTCAATACTGCCTGAATCAGGTTGCATGAGCCCCATTAAACATTTTATCATCACTGATTTTCCAGAACCTGATTTACCCATAATGACAAGGTTTTCTCCTTCTTCCAAAAACATGCTAAAGCCTCTAAGAACAACATTGTCCGCAAAACCTTTTCTAAGGTCGCTTATGCTCAACATAATATTTCTTTGATCTGCATTCATCATTGTCAATTATAAAATATGTCTGTAATAAAAACAGCAATAAAATCAATAACAAAAAGTAACATTGAGGTAAATACAACGGCTGAATTAGATGCTTCACCTACGCCAACTGTTCCTCTTTTACAATTGTAACCTTTAAAGCAACCAACCAAGCCAATAGCAAAACCAAAGAAAAAAGATTTCATGATGGCCGGATTGATATCGGAATATTCAAGTGCATCAAAAACAGAGTTAAAAAACAATAAAAAAGAAACGTCTCCCTTTAAATACTCGATTAAAGCCGAACCTAACAATGCAATAGCATCTCCATAAATAATTAATAATGGAATCATCAAGGTTGCCGCCATGATTCTTGTAACTACCAGGTATTTGAATGGGTTCGTACCTGAAACCTCCATGGCATCAATCTGCTCAGTTACGCGCATAGACCCAAGCTCTGCTCCAATACCAGAACTGATCCTTCCCGCACAAATCAGCGCAATCATAACCGGGCCAATTTCTCTCACAATAGAAATACCTATCATTGATGGCATCCATGACCCAGCTCCAAATTCCAATAAGGTAGGTCGTGTTTGTAAGGTCATCACTAAGCCCAAAATAAAACCTGTCACTCCCACTAACATGAGAGATTTATAACCCATTTGATAGCATTGCCGTAGCAATTCTTTTAATTCAAAAGGTCTTGTAAATACTTCTTTAAAAAAACGTCCAGCAAAATAAGATAGCTCTCCAACTTCGATTAAAAAAGACTTGACACTACTCGGTATATGCAAACTATGATTCATAATTGCAACTTGGTCTTTCTATCAAAGTTAATTAAGAGAAACGTGAATTATAATGACTTAAATCACTTTTAACTTTCGGAAAGTTATTAACTAATAAGAGCGCGTAAGAATCAAGTTATGGCTTTAAAAATTGACTCTTTTCCCTGCATTATTACTTGATTCAAAAATTGCTTCAACAACTCTAATGTCTTTCAATCCTTCTTCTCCAGTCACAAGGGCCGGACTCTTAGTTAATATAGAAAGGGCATCATCATCCATTTGTTTGGCTTGTTGATTACCTTTAAAGGCCTTAAACAAATCACCATTGCTAGTTCTTCCTGTTACACCAGAATATGATTGAAAGGGTTTTAATTCATACCAACCATTATCGCAATCTACTTTTAGGTGATTCAAATTTTCAGCAAAGGAAGTTTTACATGATGCCTTTATTCCATTTGGGAATTCCAAATCGAAATAGGTTGTTTCCAGTGTGTTCCGTTTCCTCCCCTATTAAAAAATCCTGCCTCTGCATTTAACTCTTTGATCCGTCCAAATGGTTTAGACGATGCCATGGCAATAATTCTTTGAGTTACGGGTTCGTGTTGCATTCTATACCCTATGGCTAGCTGGACCTTATTCTTATTACAGGCCTCAATCATCGCTTCACAATCGTTTACAGATGTGGCCATTCGTTTTTCACACCAAACATGCTTCCCTGCTTCAGCCGCAATAATAGTGTGCTTTTTATGCATTGTATTTGGTAATACAATATAAATCACCTCAATATCGCTATTATCAGCAATTTCATGCATATTCTCATAATTGTAAATATTCTTGTTTGAAATTCCATATTTTGATTGCCAATCAGGAATTTTTTCTGGAGAACCAGTGACTATACCTCTAAGTTCACAATGTTCAGTCAGTTGCAAAGCCGGTGCCAACAAATCTTTACTGTAATAGCCTAAACCAACCAAGGCAACTCCTAACTTCTTTTTAGCTTGCCCAAAAAACAATTGAGGAAATGGAACTGAACTGGCAGCTATCAGTAAACCAGATTTTTTAAGAAAAGATCTTCGATTATCCAACA
>CAYMKR010000116.1:5785-7194 GCA_964390865.1 uncultured Flavobacteriaceae bacterium
CTGGCAGCTATCAGTAAACCAGATTTTTTAAGAAAAGATCTTCGATTATCCAACAAATTAAATGATACTTAGGAAAGTGTCACAATTTCAAGGTAAACCCTTTTTTTTCTATTATTCCTGTAAAAACAACAATACTAAGGGCAAATAAAAATGAAATCGTAAGTCCGATTATTGAAATATTCAAGAACTCTGGAAATCTAATTCCTGACATTCCACGAATGGAATATGTATAATAGGGTATCATATAACAGGTCAATGTCGCAGTTCCAGCGGGAGCAATAATTTTTGCCCAATTAACTTTTTTGTTAAGGTCAGCGATATAATATAAAATTACAAATAATAGGAATCCAATACCTGTGCAAATCGCCAACCAGGAAGGCGTTCCTTGTATCTTGGAGATTCCCCAAATAGATCTTGTCCCTAGTCCATAAGCAATATTAACAATTCCTAATGAAATCAAAATGGCAAAACTTACCATCAACTTTTCCTGTGACAATTTTTTAATGATTAATGTAGCTACAATTCCAGCTGCGGTAAATGCAGGGACAGTTCCTGAATAGATTGGAGAAAAATTCTGTATAAAACCAACCGGATTTATGGCCATATCTGTAAAACTTAAGACGGCGAGTACATTCAATAGTAGCCATGAACCAATCAATACCCATATATTTCCTTTTGAATACAAATAAATCAATGCATTATAGGCGTACGCCCAACCAATTAAGCCTAAGATTCCCCACCATTGTTTTCTCATTCCAAGCTCCCCATTGGGTCCTCCTTTATAAATCATGGCCAAATATATCAGTATAACCCAGCCAATAATCTGCAGAGGCAGATGCCATTTTTTTGGGACCGGACTTCTTTTCCAATTCATCCAAATCAACGATACAGCTATTGCCATCATTAATCCCCATAAATACTTTCCTCCTGGGGTAATAAAAGCATACGAAGTTTCCCAATTCACAGTATACACACCAATCAATAACAAAGACAGAGATCTTATTAATATATGCTTGGCAATTTTAATTCTACTGTCACCCTTATCCAAACGATTCTTAATAGCAAAAGGAATACTGAGACCAACAATGAAAAGAAATAAGGGGAATATAATATCAGAGAACCCCATATAATCTTCTGAACCCTCAGCATGACCAAGCCATTTGGGGACATCGATAAGGGTCCAGAAATCATTAACCCAGATCATCAATAACATTGTCATTGCCCTTAAAATATCAATTGATGCAATTCTCATTTAGTGATGTTTTCTTTGAATTCAAATTCAATGGAGGATACACTTACAATCTATAATTAAACAAATACAAATCAAATTAGCAAAAATTACTTCTTATTGTCTTTCACCCTATAGTCTGTATAGATCGCTTTTTGAAAAACTTCCCAATGTGCATCAG
>CAYMKR010000117.1:0-7191 GCA_964390865.1 uncultured Flavobacteriaceae bacterium
TTGTATTTGAAGATGAAGACATCATTGCCTTTGTTCCATTGAAAGAACAGGCAAAAGTACATTTACTCATCGTACCTAAAAAGGAAATTCAAACACTAAACCAGGCCAATGAAGAGGATGCAATCTTACTCGGAAGAATGTTACTGCTAGCCGCCAAACTGGCTAAAGAAAATGGAATCGCAGCATCTGGCTACCGACTTACTTTGAATATTAATGAGGATGCCGGACAATCAGTATTCCATATTCATATGCATTTGCTTGGCGGAAATGTATTGGGCCCTATGGTTGATCGAATTGATTAATACGTATTTTTAACTGTTTAATTTTAATATCCTTTTTATGAAAAGAACAAAGCTCCTCAGAATTTACATATTGATCTTAATTGTGTCGTCTCCCCTTTTCTCACAGGAGAATGACTCATCCAGTGAAGGGCCTTTCAAGCAATTAATCATACGAGGAGTAACTCTCATCAATGGAAATGGTGCACCACCGATTGGACCTGTAGATATTGTTGTAGAAAAAAATATAATCAAAAAAATTAAAGTTGTTGGATATCCCGGGCTTGCTATCAATCCTGAGAATCGCCCTCAACTTCAAGAAGGTGGTAAAGAATTGAAAGCAGATGGAATGTATTTATTACCAGGCTTCATAGACATGCATGGCCATATTGGTGGCGAATCTCAAGGTGCAGAGCCCGAATACGTATTTAAACTATGGATGGCCCATGGAATCACTACAATAAGAGAACCCAGTGGAAGAGGTCTTGATTTTACTTTAAAGCTAAAAAATCAAAGTCAAAAAAATGAAATTATCGCCCCAAGAATCATTTCATATACCGGGTTCGGTCATAAAAGCAAAAATTTCAACCCTTTAAATGATCAAACCATCAACACACCTGAGTTAGCTCGTAAATGGGTTCGTGCGAATGCCGAAAGAGGAGCTGATGGAATCAAGTTTTTTGGTGCAGAACCTGAAATTATGCAAGCCGCTTTGGAAGAAAATAAAAAATTAGGTTTGGGTTCGGCTTGTCATCATGCTCAAATGAGCGTTGCCAGATGGAATGTGTTGCATTCCGCTCGGGCAGGATTGACTTCAATGGAACACTGGTATGGATTACCAGAAGCACTTTTTGAGGATAGAACTGTCCAAAATTATCCATTAGATTATAATTATAACAATGAGCAAGATCGTTTTGAGGAAGCCGGTAAATTATGGGAGCAAGCAGCAAAACCTTATTCTGACCATTGGAACAAGGTAATGAATGAGCTTTTGACGCTAGATTTCACCCTAGATCCTACCTTTAATATTTATGAAGCAAGTCGAGACTTACACAGAGCAAGAAGGGCTGAATGGCATGAAACCTATACGCTTCCATCGTTATGGAAATTCTATCAGCCCAGTAAAATTTCTCATGGCTCCTATTGGCATTTTTGGGGAACCGAACAGGAAATATCCTGGAAAAAGAACTATAATTTATGGATGACCTTTGTCAATGAATACAAGAATCGTGGTGGAAGAGTTACTGCTGGTTCTGACTCTGGTTTTATTTTTCAGCTTTATGGTTTCGCTTATATAAGAGAATTAGAATTACTAAGAGAAGCAGGTTTTCATCCCCTCGAAGTTATTAGAGCTGCAACATTAAATGGTGCAGAAGCATTAAACATGGATAAGAAAATAGGATCTGTGGCCATAGGCAAATTAGCAGATTTTGTCATATTAGAAGAAAATCCATTAAAAAATTTAAAAGTATTATATGGTACCGGGGCCATAAAACTAACGGAGGATAACCAGGTAGTTCGAGTTGGCGGTGTCAAATACACAATCAAAGATGGTATCATTTACGATGCGAAACAACTATTGAAAGAGGTGAAAACAATGGTGGATGAGGCAAAATTAAAAGAAGATTTTAGTATAAAACAGCCAGGAATAAAGTAATTAACTTTCGAAGTAACAAATATTATTAAATTGATTTACCACTCTACTCCATTCAAAAACAATAGCTTATAGTTAATATTTTGTTAATATAGTACTTTGTTTTACATAGTACTGTAACAAATGTATCATTTGGTGCGTCTATATAGTAGAAACCAATTAAAACAAATATTATGAAAACCTTTTTAAGCACCCCAACAGAATCAGAATCAAGAAAATATCTTGCATTTTCAAATTTCCGAAACACAAAAAGAATCAAATGGTCTGAATACAGAAACTTCAGTCATTAATGCCAAATTATAGTATAATACTTCAAACAAAATATCATGACAACAAATATGAACATATCAACAACACAGGCCCGAGAGCATTTGTATTTTAGTAATTATAAATATACAAAGAGAGTGAGATGGTCAGAACACAGACATTATGGATTATAGAAATAGTATACCACCTTAGCAAAACCTATTCAACAAATTGAGTAGGTTTTTTTTTGTTTATAATATCGCATATTGGCTTCTATTTCACTCATTTTAATATTATTACCTATTTTTAAATTCAATTAACTATAAATCTGTATCTATGTCTGACTCAAGTAAAAAACCTGAAATCACGTTTTGGATCATTGGCGTTATTGCTCTTATTTGGAATACCATAGGTGTTGTTGCCTATTTGATACAGGCCTATATGACTGAAGACGATCTATTAGCTTTACCTTTAGAAGAACAAGCCCTATATGTGGATATACCGGCTTGGGTTACAGCGGCTTTTGCCTTAGCCGTGTTTGGAGGTTTATTGGGTTGTTTGTTATTATTACTGCGAAAAAAATTGGCGACATTTGTTTTTATCATTTCCCTTATCGGTATAGTTGTGCAAATGATTTATAACGTTTTTATGTCAAAAGCGGCTGAGGTTTATGGACCAGGAAACATAATTAGACCTCTAATGGTTATCGTCATTGGAACCTTTCTAATTTGGTATTCGAAAAAGATGCAAAAACAAGGTGTTTTAAGCTAAGCTTACAAGAACATATATATATTTAGACACTTATCCTTTACGGATAAGTTTTTTATTTTATTCACACAGATAAAATGGAAATTAGCTTTCATTTTTATACTTTGCAAAGCGAATAATTGATGCTCATGAAAGTTTGTATTGCAGAGAAACCTAGTGTTGCAAGAGAGATTGCCAAAATCTTGAAAGCCAACACCAAGAGAGATGGATATTTTGAAGGAAATGGCTATGCCGTAACTTATACCTTTGGACATTTATGCACTCTATTCGAACCTAATGATTACAAACCCTATTGGAAGAGATGGGATTTGAATACCCTACCGATGCTACCTGAAAAATTTAATATTAAGGTAAACACTGATAGTGGTATTCAGAAACAATTTCAGATTATAAAAGGATTATTTGAAAAAGCCGAAGTTGTCATCAATTGTGGTGATGCCGGGCAAGAAGGAGAGCTAATTCAACGTTGGGTCATGATGGAGTCTGGATTCACTGGAAAATCACAAAGGCTTTGGATATCGTCACTAACTGAGGAAGCCATCAAAGAGGGTTTTAAAAACCTCAAGCCCGCCAGCGACTATGATCAATTATTTTATGCCGGCTTTTCAAGAGCAATAGGTGACTGGCTACTAGGCATGAATGCTACTAGATTGTATACTTTAAAATACGGTAAAGACAAACAGGTATTATCAGTTGGAAGGGTACAAACCCCTACTCTGGCCATGGTAGTTGATCGTTATCATGCAATAATGAACTTTAAACCTGAACCTTATTGGGAATTGCAAACTACTTATAGAGATACCCTTTTCAGGTATGAAGAGGGTCGATTTTTAAATAAGGAGGAAGGTGTTTCTATTGCGGATAAAGTAAAAACAGAAGCCTTTGAAATAACAAATATTCAAAAAAAGAAAGGAAAAGAATACGCACCTAAACTGTTTGACCTAACTGGTCTTCAAGTTTATTGTAATACGAAATTTGATTTAACCGCTGAACAAACACTGAATATAGCTCAGAAGCTTTATGAACAAAAACTAATAACCTACCCTCGGGTTGATACTACTTTTTTACCTAATGATATGTACCCTAAAGTGTTAGGGATATTAAGTAAATTAACAAAATATAAAGACCTCATTGAGGTTCTTTTAAATAAAAAGATTAAAAAATCATCGAAGATTTTCAATGACAAAAAAGTAACTGACCACCACGCTATTATACCAACTGGAATAGAGGGCTATATTTCACAAGACCAGCAGAAAGTCTATGACATCATATGCAGAAGATTTATTGCTTCTTTTTACCCCGATTGTGATGTTGCAAATACTCATGTGCAAGGAAAGGCGGCTGAAATTCTTTTCAAAGCAAGTGGAAAAGAAATTCTTAATCAGGGATGGAAACAAGTATTTAAAGAAAATAATCAACAAGCTGATGGTGAAAAATCATTATTGCCATCTTTTATAAAAGGAGAAAAAGGAAAGCACGAACCTTCTTTCCTTGACAAGGAGACAAAACCTCCAAATCAGTTTTCAGAGGCCAGTTTATTAAGATCTATGGAAACCGCAGGCAAGGATATTGATGATGATACAATGCGTGACTTAATGAAAGAAAATGGGATTGGTAGGCCCTCAACTCGCGCCAGTATCATAGAGACTCTTTTTAGAAGAAATTATATCATTAGAAATAAAAAACAAATTCTTCCGACTTCAACTGGAATTGACCTTATTGACACGATTCAAAATAAGTTGTTAAAGTCAGCTGAACTCACAGGTAGTTGGGAACGTAAGTTAAAAGAAATCGAAAAGGGAGAATATAATGCGGGTTCGTTTATCAAGCAAATGAAAAGCATGGTAGATCAACTGGTTTATGAAGTAAGATCTGACAATAGACCCAGAAGTATCTCTTCAAGCAAAAATCCAAGCCAAGCAAAAATCAAAAAAGCAGATAAACCAAACACTCAAGTACAAGATCATACTTGTCCTAAATGTAAGAAAGGTCTTTTGGTTAAGGGGTCTAAAGCATATGGCTGCAGTCAGTTTAAAGAAGGTTGCACATTTTTATTACCTTTTAGTTTTATGGATAAGAAAATATCTGAAAAGCAATATATACGCCTAATTAACAAGGGAGAAACCGTTCATTTAAAAGGTTTTATTCAAAATGGGATGAAGGTTGATGGAAAACTAAAATTGACAGAAGAAGCTGAATTGGTTTTTAAGCTCAAAGAATCCAAATTAGCTTCTAAAAAAGATAAAATATGCCCTAAATGTGGTAAAGGCACAATTTTAAAAGGCAATAAGGCTTATGGCTGCAGTAAATTCAAAAATGGTTGCAATTTTGTGTTTCCTTTTGAAAAACTTAGAAAACTAGCTGATAATAAAAAGCTCACTGAAGAGCTCGTTGTCAGCATAATTTCAAACCCTGCGAACTGGGCCAATTAGTCGATTAAAGATGTCCCATTGAGATCAGTTGTTAAGACTTCACTCATATAATCAAAAAACGGACGTAAGGCCTCAAAAGAATTTTTTACTTCTTTAGAAAAATTAGGAGCCAACACCTCTTTATCTGTAAATTTTCTAACTGCAACAAAACCTTTTTTTCGAATAAGATCAATGGAAGGATCATCTTTTTGAAATCCCTTCGGAGCAGTTTTCAACTCATCCCCTACCAATTCACCGTTAAAATATTTGTTAAACTTATCTTCTTTTAAAATTTCTCTTATTTCACCATCATCAAGCTCAAATTCCTTCCTTATTCTAAGTAGATCTTCCTTCTCTGGGGCCCAAAATCCGCCAGCCAAAAAAGATTCTCCGGGTCTGATTCTCAAATAATAACCACCTCTTAACCTACTTCCACTGCGGCTAAAAGAACCAGCAAAATGTGGCTTGTATGGAGTTTTATCATGAGAAAATCGAACATCACGATAAATCCTGAAAAGTTTAAATTTTTCAATTTCATCTTGTTCTTCTAGCCCTTGACGAACCACTTCATAAAATGATTTTGCAGTACTTTGAACAGTTTTGAACTCTTCCTTATGCTCTCCAAACCATTCTCGGTTATTGTTCTTTTTAAGAATCTTTAAAAAATCTAGAATATCTTTCATAAGTTGCTTTTTGTATCATCAAAATTAGTTAAAACTTTAATGGCGTTCTAAACTTCCTTTATTTTACTCATGTCTTTTCGATATTTTAAAATTGAGATAAGACTGATTATCAATAATATAAAAACACTGACGTATACGAAATTCGGAATGGGAACTGGGTCACCTGTGGCATAGGAATGAAGCCCGGTTAAATAATAATTAACTCCAAATGATGTCATTGCTATTGAGAAAAAAGCAAAGGTGCTTGCTATACTTATTACAAGGTCATTATTCAGTTTTGGAATCAATCTCATATGCAAGACTATGGCATAGACAATAATACTAATCAAAGCCCATGTTTCTTTTGGATCCCAAGCCCAATACCTACCCCAAGATTCGTTCGCCCACACACCTCCTAAAAAGGTCCCAATACTCAATATAAACAATCCCAAAGTCATTGACATCTCATTAATATAGGACAGCTCTTTTACCTTATTATTCATAACCTTAGCGTTAGAATCGTTTCTGAAAATAATAAGTAATTGCGCCATCACACCTAGTAATGCCGACAAAGCTAAGGGGGCATAACTACTAATAATAGTCGCCACATGAATCTTTAGCCAATAAGACTTTAACACGGGCATCAAATTAGTGATTTCAGGACTTAACCAATCCAAATAACTTACAAAGAGCAATGTTCCTGTAAAAATACTGGCTAAGGGCAATGAAAAGTCAGATTTTCTAAAAAATGCCAAGCCAAAAAACATCAGTGACCATGCAACAAAAACAATCATCTCATAGCCATTACTCCATGGAGGGTGACCTGCTATGTACCATCTTAGAGTCAAGTTAAATGAATGTATTAAAAAAACGATAAGACTTAATACCACCAGCAAATTGATCAAGAAGCTTAATCCTGGTTTATGAATGAAAATTCTTAAAATAGCGAATATAAGTAGTACGATTCCAAGAGTGAAATAAGCTTGAAACAACCAAAAGTTTAAATTCAATTCGTTATACCATAATTCAGCTGATATCCTTTCTTCAGAAGGAATAATATCTCCTGCCAATACATCTTGATATTTTTTTATATAGGCGATCTTATCCTCTGCTTCAGCCCAATCCCCAGTCTCCTTTGCTTCCTGAATATTAATGAAGTATAAAGGAATGAT
>CAYMKR010000118.1:0-7163 GCA_964390865.1 uncultured Flavobacteriaceae bacterium
CTTACTTTCATTTTTAGTTTTTAGCAATAATCCCTATATCTTTTTTGTCTGTTCCATTATTTTTTAAAGAAGAATCATCGAATAATTCAAACGTTCCTTCTTTAAAATGAGATTCTATATTATAAAGATTTTCAATTTTGTATTTTTCATCTCCAGTCACTTCAATTTTACCAGATTTGTAATAGTTATTGTTAACAACATTTACTATGGGTTCACCAACTACCAAGTGCATTTTTAAACCATTCGTGTTATTAAAGTTATTGTTTTGAATGTCATTAACCTGAACACCATATAAAGACATTGCTGCTTTGTATTTGTTTTTCTTACCAAAACCAACATTATTAAATACATTATGATCTACCTCTAAAAATGGTCCAAAAGTACTTTCATCTTTCCCTCCTCTATATAACCTTAAAGCAGCTCCTTGCATATCGGTAACTGTATTGTTTTTCATGATCAGGTATTCTACATTATAAGCTCCAATATCATCGGTTTCCTTATCTAAAGCAGCTATGTGACCACTGATGTTTTTAAATGTTGAATTCTGAATACTAATGGTATCTGCAAATGTTCCTTTAGATACTCTTAACACATCAAAAGAATGATTGACTACCATATCTTTAAACTCACAATTATCAATAAACAATTTGTAATTATCTAGCATTGAATTCTTACTAGTACTTATTACAGAATTACCTGCATAATCTGGTGATTTTATACCATCAAAAGTTATGTTTTCTAGAGATAAACTCCCTCCGTTTTGAATTTCGAAAGCCATCATTCTTTCAAATAAAATTGTAGCTTTCTTTTTTCCTGACGTTTTAAAAGTTAAAGGATGCTTTATTATTACTGCTTTGGTTAACAAATAAGTTCCTCCTTCATCTAATTCTATAATATCGCCAGCTTTTGATTTTTTTACTATTTCAAACAAAGTGTTAATGCCGGCTGCTACTTTTATTGTTTTACCAGAATTTAAGGCTACGCTTTCATCAGTTTTAGAATACCAAGATGTTCCTGTACTTTCTTTTGTAGCAATATCTTTACTTATGACCACTTCATTTTTTATTTTATCAGACTTAGGAATTAAAAATCCTTGGGCATTTTTCTCTAATGTCATATCTGAATTTTCAAAACCACCAGAAATTGTTGTTTTTAAATTGTTTCCTAGAATATTATCTTTAAAACTGATTCCGCTTATATCATCATAAATTGTAAATAAATCAGTTTTATTTTCATGATAAAATATGTTTCCAGCAATTTCTGAATTTAGTGGTGCCTTACTTCTTTCTGCATCACTACCTGCGCATAATTGAATATGGTCACAGTTAATAAATGTATTGTTATTTACTTTAGAATCAATTACTGGCACATATCTGTTTGGTGGCGAATTTGGCACTCCATTCATCATTACAAATGCCCCTCTAAAACGATATCCTGTTAAACCAATATGATAATTATTAATAACAGTTTGAGATTCATTAATTACTCTCACTCCACCTGTACTTGGTTTTCCATTACCTATAAACACATTTCCATCTACTAAAGTTTCGTTTCCATGACGCATAGTTAAGGTGCCCGTACATTCAAAAAACACATTGTATTTAAATGTGTTTTGACAAGACTTATTTGAAATAATTTCATGCTCACCATTACATCTATCAAAATAATTAGACGCCACCAAAGTCTTAGAATTTTCCAAAGCATTATGACTTGTTCCAATTCTGAGTGTTTCACCACCGTTATTTCCAAAAGTCGGACGAGGACCAAAATAGTTATGGTCTATTATATGATTGTTTTCTATACTTCCTTTTGTATCTAAACCAACAATCATAGTAACACCTAAATTCTTTTTCCCTTCTATATGATTGTGATCAATTCTATTATTTTTACCATAAATTGTAATCCAGTAATCTTGAACTTGACGTTCCGGATTGTTGAAATTATCAATAACACATTCTGTTAAACGAGAGTTGTTTGCCATTTCATCTCTGTTTTTACGAAATGAAATTACGGCATTTGTTGGTGTAAAGCCATCTTTAAACACCAATCCTTCTACTTTTAAAAAGGATCCGACTATTCTTAAGTTGGAACTTCCTGTTAAAATCACTTTCCCTTTCGTTTCTACCGATAAAACTATAGAATCTGTCTCAGTTCCTTCTCCTTCAAATAACAGTTCCACATCCTCCCACACGCCATCTGCCATGATTATCTCACTTCCGGGTTCCGCCTTTGCCACAGCACTATTAAACTCATCTATATTACTGACTAATAATTGATTGTCTGCTTTCTCAACACAAGAATTAAGGCTAATAGAAAGACTAAAAACAACAGTAAAGCAGCATAAAAATCTTTTCATAAAATCAAAATTATAATTGGTTTACCAAATTGGTTTACCAAATATATATATAATTACCAACTGTGCAACCCTTAAATCCTATTTTTATGAAAACACTATGCTTGTTTCCATAATTTTTGAATTAAAACAAGATCTTTCTTCATTGCGTCAAACACAACTTTTTTATCAATGGATAGGGTTGAGCTTCTGTTTTAAGCCCTGAATTATCAAAAAAATTGGGTTCGAAAAATGAATTCGCTGCACTCAATATAGAATGCTGCCGATGGAGCCTAAAGCAGAAAATTTAACAAAACTTCTTCTTGATTGAGTGAAATGTTTCTTCATCATGGCTAATAATTTTGACAAAATGATGTGCTATCTATTCTTTTCTACACTCCAATAAATTACCTGGCTTGAGCTTAGCTTCTTTATCGAAAATTATATTTTCTATTTTATTATTTAGAGCGCCCGAAACTTCAACAACAAGTTCTTTATCTCCAAGGGAATGAACCAAAATTATGTTATTATCAATTTCAACAAAAACATCCGTTTCTAATGAAAAATTAATTTCAACTCCATTTACAAGTATTTCTTTGACATTGAAGAGAAATCCTTTTCCTTCTTTAGATAGCGAACTTATTTTATCTCCAGTGGCTTGAAATGAATCATCATTTACTTTCCATCCTTTTAATACCGGGTTTTCAACTAATTCATTTATTCTTTGATCATATCCCTTGTAAGGGAATACTACGGTTATAAACTGAGTTTCTATTTCATTCAATTTCGAGATGATTGTTCGTTGTTTACCTCTTTTACTTCCCGTTGTAAATTGGTCAACATCTCTAAGTTGAAAGATATCACATCCACTGGCATCGCTAAAAACTGATCTTATTAACTTTGGAGCAAGTTCTGTTGAATAAAAGCCTTGCCATACCTGCTTGTATTCATGAATCGCATCCGAATGAAAGTTATCTTTAACAATCCAAAAATCATTCTTCACATAAATTACTTGCCTGGTATAATCCGTATTAATACGCTCAAATCCGTCATGAGTTCCAACAAATAGGTCAAAATTATCGTTTGTTTCCCATGCTATAGTGGTTGGTTGTGGTAAGTCACTGTATTGCCCATAACCCGTTCCTCCTTTGTTAGGGGTCCATTTTTTTCCTAAAAGCTCATCATCCACTAAAGCCACATTTTTAACCAGGGAATTCTTAAAAAAATCAAAATCAGGTAATGAATAGCGCACCTGATAATTAGGTAGGATATTCTGTCCATATGCAATGGCTTGAATACCTAACATGTCTCCATGTTGGTGAGAGGGTTTTTCTGCGTCCAATCCTGCGCTTATAATCATCATCTTGTCGTTTTCCTCCCAGCCTTCTCTCATAATGTAGTACTTCGTTTCTGGCAAACTCAAAGATCCATAAGTTGGTTTCTTAAGTTGAACTGATTCTAATAAATCCAATTGCTTATTTTGTAAAAACCAATACATTTTATCATCAACACCTTTTTCAACAAAATAGCCAAATTCCGGATTTTCAAATAACAAATATCCTAGTGTTAGGGCTCCGGAAATATCATTATTATCTGCCCATGGATTATCGGTATCATCTTGTAAAACGGGTGCTTTTTTGTCTGGATACGCGATTTTCACGAGTGTTGTGAAAAGCGTATTCAATTTCTCTTCCCAAGCCTTTCCCATTTTAATACCGCTAATTTTGGCCAATTGATATACATAATAATAATTATCAATATCATTCATGTGATAATGAACAGAGCGCTCGGATTGAAAACCGTCAGCATTTATTTCCTCAGATAAATGTTCATCTAATCTTTCTATGGCTCTTGGATACCATTTTTCTGCACCTTCAAAATCACGTAATAAAATAGCAATCATAGCTAAACCAGACACCCCTCTAGTTTGATGATTTCCAGGAGTAAAACTAGGGTTGTTTACATACAATTGAGCTCCATGCTGTAACAATGTGGCAATAGTAACTAATTGATCTCTGTCTGAATACGCGGCTTCTCCTAAAAACATATTGTGGATACTTAACCAGTTTAAGGAACGATAACTAGCCCTATAATTCTCATATACACCATTACCATCTTCAATTCTTTCATAAGCCCCTAACTCCAGCGCTTTATTTAAGGAGCGCATTTGACTCGTGAAATAGTTTATATAGTTTGGGTCCTTATTAGTATAAAAATACTGAAAAGCTATATCCAACATTTTATGTTGACGAGACAGATGACGCAAAGCATAGGCATTTACTTCAGTACCATTAAGATAATTAAAGGGCAAAACCCATTTGGTGGAGTCGGAATACTTATCCATATGATCCTTAGCTCTGCTGGCATGACTAGATTGATTATCATAGGTTTTATTATATAGCGCAAATCTGTCGTCCACAGAATGCCAGTCATAAAAAAACCTTTCAGAAAATTTTTCACGAAAATATTTGGCTAAGGCTGCTTCTGAAATTTCACCTCCGCTAGCAATCTCTTTTTTGACATCCTCCTTTAAAAACTCACTTAATTCATCTATTGGAATCACTTTGTGAATTGGAATATCTTGAGCGCTTATAGAAACTATTGTAAATAGAAAAATAAAAGATATATAGCTTGTTTTCATACTTATTATATTTTGGATTTAGGTAGCTCACCATTAATAAGCCTCCAAATATTTAAAATGTTTACATATTTCAGGATTAATACACCTATTGATGCAAATAAAGTAAATAATTAATGCAAAATCAAACTACTTGTAATATAGTTATACAAGTTGTAAAAAAATATTTATATATTTGCTTTTTTTGTCCGATTTTCGACTTTTTTATTAATTACAAATGATTTTTAGACAAATTTTTTGTTTTAAATTAAAACTCTTGTAATAATATATGACAAGCTGATAAGCCCTAATGATATTCATAAAAATAATAGTATTAATAAATTTATAGTGCACATATGCTAGCTTCAACAAGAGAACAACTTAAAAAATCAAGCACGCCAACAATTGCAACCATTTTATTCAAATTAGGCTTAAAAAATCAATTTATACAAGATGTTAAACCTTTGGCACTAGGAAAACCGAATATGGTTGGTGAAGCTTTTACACTTCGCTACATACCAGCAAGAGAAGACTTAAACCCAATCACAATATTTAGAGACCCTAAACACCCTCAACGCGTGGCTGTTGAGGAATGTCCAGAAGGTTCAGTTTTAGTAATGGACAGTAGAAAAAGTTCTAGAGCAGCATCGGCGGGGTCTATATTGGTGGCACGACTAATGGTTCGAGGCGCAGCAGGAGTTGTAACTGATGGCGGCTTTAGAGATTCAAGTATTATCGCAAAGATGCAAATGCCATCCTATCATAAAGCTCCCTCTGCGCCAACAAATTTAACACTGAATCAGGCGCTAGACATTAATGTTCCAATTGGTTGTGGTGATGTTGCCGTTTTTCCAGGTGATATAATTGTAGGAGATGATGACGGAGTTATGGTGATACCCGCGAAAATAGCTGATACAGTAGCTGAGGAGGCCGCAAAAATGGAACTGTATGAAGAATTTGTAACAGAGAAAGTATCAGAAGGGTATTCAATCATTGGTCTATATCCACTTACTTCTGAAGATAACAGATTGGATTTCGAAACTTGGAAAAAAGGAAAATAAATTATATTTTTCTTTCTGTGGTCTTAACTATTTTAAATCCCATTACTCCGACTGTATATTAATAATTCTTTGTTTTATTTTGGCAATGTGATAGCGCATGGCCAAACGGGCTGATTCTTCATCTTGTAGTTCAATAGCATCTACTATCCGTTGGTGTTCTTCAAGAACTTCATTGTTACGATTTGGTGAAATTTTATTCCTGACACTCTCTCTGGAGAGCTCTTGTGCAATTGCCATTGTTTTCTTTAATCCGATATGGAGATCTTCAAGTAATTGAACAAAAATTTCATTATTGGTAGCTTGAGCAATTCCTAGGTGAAAATCAAAATCTGGCTGAATAGATAGGTTGGATGCTTCAAAATCTTCTCGCATGGCCTGCTGTGCATCTTTAATAACAGACAATTGAGAAGCTGATCTTCTAGCCGCTGCCAAAGAAGCAGCTTCTCCTTCCAAAGCAAATCTTACTTCATGGCTTTGCAAAATAATCGCAATATCATGAGCTGTTGCAAACCGGCTCAAATCTTTTAATGGACTATGCAGAACAAATGTCCCAATTCCTTTCTTTGTTATTACCAGCTCCTCGGCCTGAAGTTTAATAATCGCCTCGCGAACAATAGGTCTTGAAACTTGAAAAGACTTACAAAGTTCATTTTCAGATGGTATTTTATCACCTTCTTTGAGCGCTCCTGAGATAATCCAATCAAGAATTTGCTCATGAAGTTGATCCCCAAGTTTAACCGTTTTCTTAGGCCTGATATTTAGATTCATTATTCTTAGATAGGCGTTTATTCCTTTTCAAACGCAATATAACAATTATATAAAAGCCGATAAAATGGAATTAGAAGAATTCATGCTAAAGATTTCCTTTAAATTGGTTTACTCAATTTATCATTTGGCAAAAAATTTATTTTGAATATTGAACATCTCCCTATTTGTAGCACATATTTTGATCTAAGTTAAGTTCTGGTCAATATTCATTTATGCTACTTTTTGTCTTTTTAATTAATATCTTTCTATTGGGATTTGTTTGTTGATTCCCTTTAATATTATTGATATAATTTTAATTAGAGAATAACTAATATTCAGAATATTACAACCAAATAGGTGAGTACTTTTAAAAAATCAAAGTACTCACCGAATCGCTCACTTTTAT
>CAYMKR010000119.1:0-7152 GCA_964390865.1 uncultured Flavobacteriaceae bacterium
GATCACTGGCATACAATGTTCCATTAGGAGCAATTGCCAAATCATTAGGCTGGTTCAAATCAGGGTGATGGGCAAAAACCTGAACTTCTTTTGAGCCTTTTGGGATCAATAAAACATTGTGGTTAACATAATCCGCTATATACATATTGTCTTGCTTATCAAACCGAATCCCGTTGCCCACACTTCCATTTTGAAGCGTTGTGAAAACAGATGCATTTCCTTTTACATCAACAATTCCAATGGTTCCTTCCTTTTCAAAATTCACAGCGTATAAATTGTTTTTACTGTCAACAGCCGGACCTTCAATACCTCCGGTAAAAAGCATTTCTTTGGTAAAATCGGAACTTTTATCCGCTGTCTCACAACCTATGACCACTAAAGACAATAAAAAAAGACCAAGAATTGATTTTAAAATATTCATATGCAAAACAAAAATGGTTTAATTAGCTAAATAAGTTCCTAGTTCTAAAAGTTCCTTTGATATTCCAAGTTCTACATCCAAGTTTAACGATGGATCTTCCTTCGCATCTAAAAGTAAGCTAAGGTCCTTAAATTGGTTCTTTGTCAATGTTCCTGAATTCAAGCCAATCATCACAAGACCAGAAATCTCACTGACTCTTTTTGCATATGGCAATATTGGAGCAACCAATGGTGCCTGAGGTGCTAACTTTAAAAGCTTCTCATGCAATCCTTGCCAGGACATTAAATAAGCTTGTATGGCTTCTTTGGATTGATTATCCTTAGATGCCACATAGTTGTCAACTGCTTTTCTAAAAGATCTCACTGCGCTAGCATTTACTGCACAGGCATCAGCAAACAAGGTAAAAGGAGAATAAGATTTATATTCAGTACCTCCTGCATTTCGACTATATATTTTAAACGGCTCACTTATCTGACTTAAAGTTCTAAGGGCATGGGTATCCTGATAATTTGCTATGTTTCTAAAAATATATTCAGGTGCTGTTTTATGCTGGACTCCCATCAATTCAAGAGATTGGCTGATCGTATTCAATCTTTCATGCATACTATCAATATCCTGGATCTCCTTAGCAGACCAAAATCTTTCAGCGATGGCTGCCGTTCTGGGCCAGATTCTTGAATCTATAGTCAAAGGAGTTACAAGCTCACTCCACATAGTGGCCTCTCCCCCTAATATTCTAGCCGCCTCTTCTTCAGTCAATTCAACGGCAGGCATTGGATCAACTAAATAATGATCCTCTACCGAAAGTAGTAAATCAATATAATAACCATTAGATAAAATCGTCTTATAACCATTCTTCGCAGCATCCACTAACGATTGCCCAGGTTCCACACCCTCATTAACCCCTCTCCAAGAATGTATTAAGGCAGATGTAGGCATGTTTTCAGTCATTATTTCTTCCCAGCCCATTAACGCTTTTCCGTATTTGGACAGAATTTTCTCAAGCTTAATATTGAAATAAGTTTGCAACTCATGGTTATCCTTTAAATCATTTTCTTTCATGAATTGTAGAATCTTCGGATTCTCTTGCCAGTGCTTCCCTTCATTCTCATCTCCTCCTATATGGAAATAAGCATCAGGAAACAATGGTGCCACCTCCTTAAATAGCGTGTCCATAAATTCATAAGTCTTCTCATTGGTTGGATCTAAGGTCGGATCAAAAATGCCAGAATTCCGTTCCAAACTGTACTGATACCCCGGCTTACTTCCCAATTCTGGGTAGGCCGTTAAAAAAGCCGATCCGTGACCTGGCACATCAAATTCAGGAACTACTCTTATTCCCCGCTCATCAGCATATGAAACAATCTCTTTTATTTGTTCTTGTGTATAGTATTGTCCATCTGTTGCCAGTTCAATTAATTTTGGAAGCGTCTTGGTTTCTACTCTAAACCCCTGGTCATCAGACAGGTGCCAATGAAATACATTTAGTTTTACAAAAGCCATTGCATCCATATTCCGTTTTACAACTTCAACTGGCATAAAATGTCTTGCAACATCCATCATCAGCCCCCTCCATACAAACCTGGGTTCATCTTTAATTTCAACACCCGAAAAGACATAGGACCCATTATTCACACGTATCAGTTGTAGCAGTGTTGACAGCCCATGCATGGCACCAACATCAGTTTGAGCATTTATCTCAACACCTGTTTTATCAACCTTCAAAGTATAGGATTCATCTATCCCCATACTGACTTCAGCTACTTCCTTGAAACGAATTTGTAAAGTAGCAGATGAGGTATCTATATTTTCCTTGTTCGGAAAGCCTTCCTTTAAGAATACGCCAGATTTATCAGTCATATATCTTAAAAAACGAGTGGTGGCCTTAAAAATTCTTGAATTTTCTTCTACATCACCATGTATAAAAACATTAAACTCGTTGTTAATCGTAAAATCACCCGAACTCAAGGTTACTTCTTGAGGCCAAGGCATCAATTGTAAATCGTTCACAGAAGACTCCTGGGCTCCGAGAAAAAATACTCCAAAAACCGTAAAGAAAATCAATAAAAATTTAGTCGACATATAGTTGTATTTAGGGTTGTAAAAGTAAATTTTCAATTAAAAAAACCGCCGATCTGAGCCTGCAATGGGGCAAACAGAAAAAGGCGGCTTTAGAATACTCAAATAAAAACTTAATAATGATATCTCTTAAAAGCCTCGAAAGCGGCATAATCAGCCATTCCTAAGCTATTGTATTTCTTAGCTGTTTCTTTGTTTCTATCCTCTGCACGCATCCAGAATTCTCTTGAATCGTCACCTTGGAACATAACACCATCTTTTTGAGATTGGTGGTAAAAAATAGCTTGTTTTTTCTTCAATACTTGATCAGGACTCATTGGAACGGCCATTTCAATATCATGGATATCCCATTCATGCCATGCGCCTCGATATAACCAAACCCAGCAATCATCCATAAAACTCTCAGGTTTTAATATATCAAGTGCCAAAAACAAAGAATCCAAACAAACCTTATGCGTTCCATGTGGATCAGCAAGATCCCCTGCAGCATATATTTGATGTGGCTTTATCTCACTGATAATATCACACATAATTTCGACATCCTTTTCGCTCAGCTTATCTTTTTTCACCCTTCCTGTTTCATAAAATGGTAAATCAAGGAAATGTACATTTTTATCTGGAATACCCACGTATCTAGTAGCCGCTACTGATTCCTTTCTTCTTATCATGCCTTTCAAACCTCTAACTGAATCTGAATCTACATCGTATTCCTTCTTATTATCTAAATCTTTGATGATCTGTACGGCAGATGATTTATCCCCGTTCAACGCCACTGATACCTCAGCAAACTTCAAAGCTTCTTCGTCAGAAACAGCAATATTTCCTGAAGTCTGATAGACTACATGGACATCATGACCTTGTTCTACCAAACGATCAAATGTTCCACCCATAGAGATTACATCATCATCGGGATGCGGACTAAATATAATCACGCGTTTTTTTGCTGGTTTATTTCTTTCTGGTCTGTTCGTATCATCGGCATTCGGTTTTCCTCCTGGCCATCCGGTGATCGTATGTTGCATCTTGTTGAACATATTAATATTCATCTGATAAGCAGATCCTTGCTCAACTAATAAGCTTGACATACCATGATAGTTATAATCCTTGTCAGTAAGCTTTAAAATAGACTTTTCAAGTTTACTGCTTAACCAAACAACGGCTTTTGCCATAAGATCATCTGTCCAGATACAATTTTTAACCAACCAAGGTGTTTTAACACGGGTCAAGTCATTCGAAGCACCAATGTCCAAAACAAAGGTCACGTTATCATGCCTTTGAAGATAGGTGGCTGGCACATCAGCAGTAATCTCACCTTCGATCGTCTCTTGAAGCACTTCAGCTTTATTGACACCCCAAGCCAATAAAACAATTCTTTTAGCCTTTCTAATGGTACCAATACCCATGGTAATGGCTACTCTAGGTACATGTTCTATTCCTAAAAAAGAAGTTGCGGCATCGATTCGTGTAATATGATCAAGGGTAATATTTCTAGTTCCAGAATTGAAATGAGATCCCGGTTCATTAAATCCTATATGACCGGTTCTACCGATTCCTAACAGTTGAAAATCAAGGCCTCCGGCTTCTTTAATCTTTAATTCATAATCTATACAAAATTGATGTACTTCATCAGACTTCACTTCTCCATTTGGAACATTAATGTTTTCAGGTAGAATATCAACATGATTGAATAAATGTTCGTGCATAAAATACCAATAACTTTGTGTATTTTCCTTAGTCATCGGATAGTACTCATCAAGGTTGAATGTGACAACATTTTTAAAGCTCAATCCTTCTTCTTGATGCATCCTGACTAATTCTTCATATACTTTTATAGGAGAAGAACCAGTAGCCAAGCCTAAAACACATTTTTTATAATCTGCTTGTTTGCTCCTGATCAAATCTGCGATTTCCTGTGCGACTGCGATAGATGCAATATTTGAATTATCAAAAACCACATTATGAATTTTTTCAAATCTAGTTTCTTCAAATTTTCCTGCTTCCTTATATTCTAATCTCTTGTACATATTTTAGTTTTTCTTTAAGAAGTTATTTAGGATATCTTTCGATCCGACCTTTTATACTTAAAACTTTTGCAAAATTGACTGAATTGCTTCTATTTTAGAAAATTATTCGACAGATGACTGAAAAACAACTATAAAAATTCTTTTTTCCATGTTAGCATCCTTCTAATTCAATCTTCAAACTGACCTATCTTATTCTGATCTTTCTTATCTAATCTCATATATGTCCTTTGTTTTGATTCAACTTTAGACCTCATGTTATAACATTTCTATATCTTTATTATCTTATATTGTCTAATTGCACAAATCATTCATGTTTAAATTACCCAAACTACCAGGCCTGTCTTTCCAGATAATTATCATTTTTCTAATGTTTGCATGTAAACCCCAACCTAAGGATAAGAATAGCCTTCAGTCTGATAAAAATGATCATATTGCGAATGAATCATTCCAGGAAGTATACCGACCACAGTTTCATTTTTCTCCCCAAGAAATGTGGATGAATGATCCAAACGGAATGGTATTCCACCGAGGAATTTACCATCTATTCTACCAGTATTACCCTGAAGACAAGGTATGGGGGCCAATGCATTGGGGACATGCCACGAGTAAGGATCTCCTGCATTGGGAACATAAAGGTGTTAAATTATTTCCTGATGAACATGGCTATATTTTTTCTGGCAGTGCCGTAGTTGACCAAAATAACAGTTCAGGTCTTGGCAGCAAAGAAGTACCTCCATTGGTTGCCATTTTTACGTACCACGATCCTAAGGGGCAAAAAAATGGAAAAACTAATTTCCAAACTCAAGGAATTGCTTTTAGCAATGACAATGGAGTGTCCTGGAAAATGTATAAGGAGAACCCGGTGTTGGAAAATCCTGGAATAAAAGACTTTAGAGATCCAAAAGTGCGTTGGCACGAGCCCAGTAAAAATTGGATTATGACTTTGGCCGCTGGTGATCATTTGTCATTTTTTTCTTCTAAAGATTTAATTCATTGGAACGAATTAAGTGAATTTGGGAAAGATATTGGAGCTCATGGAGGAGTTTGGGAATGTCCTGACCTTTTCCCAATGACCATACAAGGAACTGACAAAGTTAAGTGGATTCTTTTGGTCAGCATAAATCCTGGTGGGCCTAATGGAGGTTCTGCCACCCAATATTTTGTAGGATCGTTTGATGGCATAAGTTTTACTCCTGAAGATACAAAAATAAGGTGGATAGATTATGGCACTGATAATTATGCAGGTGTTACTTATAGCAATAGCCCTGACAATAAAAAACTCTTTCTCGGCTGGATGAGCAATTGGAATTATGCACAAGAAACCCCTACAAACCCTTGGAGAAGTGCGATGACTATTCCAAGAGAACTAATTTTGGCATACCATAATAATGACTATTTCTTGCAAAACATTCCTATTAAATCCTTTGAGAATCTTAGAATTCCTGTTTCTAGCGAAACTGATTTAAACTTAGATTCACCTTATCAAGTTTCAGAAGAGTTGACCGATCAGACAGAAATTATCATGACTACGAATCTTGATAAATTATTTTCCCTTGAATTGTCAAATGAACTAGAAGAAGCAGTAATACTAACCATTGATCCCAAAAAGAAAGAAATTCGATTTGATCGGCGTAGAAGTGGTAAGACAAATTTCAGCGAAAAGTTTGCAAATAAAATTCATATATTGCCCTACCTTGTTGATGATGACCTGACCGAATTAAGGGTTTTAATAGATAAATCTTCAATTGAAGTTTTTATTGAAGGTGGTCGTTATGTAATGACGGAACAAGTGTTTCCTAACAGACCTTATCACAAACTGCGAATTGTTACAGCTGAAATGATTAACATTAAAGAATTAAATATCAATAGAATTAAAAGTATTTGGAATGAATAAAATCACCTTGTGGTCAATTATTGTAGCATTAGCAGGATTCCTTTTTGGCTTTGACACTGTCGTTATTTCAGGAGCTGACCGACAATTGCAAGATTTATGGGGATCTTCTGACGTATTTCATGGCTCAGTCGTAATGGCTATGGCTTTGTGGGGTACAGTAATCGGAGCTATGTTTGGCGGAATCCCCACAAACAAAATAGGTAGAAAAAATACGCTTATCTGGATTGGTGTCTTATATACCATATCTGCATTAGGATCGTCCCTGGTTAATGATCCTTATACCTTTGCAGCATTTAGATTTATTGGAGGTCTTGGCGTAGGAGCTTCAACTGTTGCTGCTCCCGCATATGTTTCAGAAATTGCTCCGGCAAAAGATAGAGGCCGTCTTGTTGGGTTTTACCAATTCAATATTGTTTTGGGAATATTAATTGCCTTCCTTTCTAATTATTTACTTAGTAATATTGGTGAGAATGCATGGAGATGGATGGTAGGTGTTGAGGCCATACCTGCTTTTTTCTATACCATACTCGTTTTCACGGTTCCTAAAAGCCCGAGATGGTTACTGCTGCATGGTAAAAGAGAAGAAGCTGGAAAAACTCTGAAGCTATTGAATCCTGATGATGACGTAGAAAAAATTATGAAGGATATTGAGGAAAGTCAAAAAGACCATCACAGTAGCAATGAAAACATTTTCATGAAAAAATACAGATTTCCTTTAATTCTGGCATTCTTAA
>CAYMKR010000120.1:0-7137 GCA_964390865.1 uncultured Flavobacteriaceae bacterium
ACATAAACTGCCAATACTTCAAGCCCTCCACCAATCACAACTTCTTGCCTTTTGTGATAAATTGACTTGATTGCTTTTTTTGCAAAACGCTCAGGGCTCAGCCCATTCGCGGTTGCTTTATCTTTGCTGCCTTGTATTTCACCTTTTGCCGTTAAAGCATTAATTGAAACATCGGTATTAACAAAACCAGGACAAATTATAGTGATGTCAATTCCATCCTCATGGCATTCTGCTCTAAGGCTATCGTAAAACCCATGCAATGCGTGCTTAGAAGCTGAATAAGAAGATCTTAACGGTGTTCCAATCTTACCCACCACGCTACTTATTACAACAAATTGTCCTTTTTTATTCTTTCTAAAGTGAGGAATTAAGGCTTTTGTTAATGCTATGGTCCCAAAATAATTTACTTCAAAAATCCTCCTATCAACATCCAACAAAGTATCTGCAGCAAGCGATCTTTGACTAATTCCTGCATTATTAATCAGAATATCGATCCTGCCATAAAAACCTATAGCAGCCTCAACTTTTCCATTCAGATCAGAAGCGTCAGCCAGATCTAATTCAAGCGTTTTTATTCTGTCAGGATATAAACATGATTTCCTAACTACTTCTAATGCACTTACATTTCTAGCAGAAAGAATCAATTGAACTCCATGTTTGGAGTATTCTTTAGCCAGGGCAGCTCCGATTCCGGAAGAGGACCCTGTAATCCAAATTATTTTATCTTTTAGATTCATAAAATCTGGTTTTTTCAAATATAACCAATTGAATTTGGTTGATAAGACTGATAGCAGACCTGTTTCTTAATGACTTCATTTTAAGATTAATTGTATCTTTGCAAAAAATCCTAAATGAGGAAATATCTTTTTATACTGGCATTTATATGTCTAAACGTCCTTCAGGCACAGTATTCCATTAATGGAACTATTGATCCTGACCACGATTATTCATGGATACTATTATACAAAATGGAGAATGGAGACCAAACCTATGTCGCTAACGCGGATGTAGTAGATGGTGAGTTTAATTTTGAAATTGACGCAAAAGAACCTTCAGGTATTTACCGTGCATATTATCAAATCGAGAACAGCTTATATGTTGAATTCATTTACAACAATGAAGACGTTAAATTTGCCTTTGATCCGAATAGTCCAGATACCACAATATCATTTTCAGAATCTCAAGAAAATAATATCTATCAAAAATATTATAAAGCAATAAAATTTAGGCAGCAAAGAATAGATTCAATTCAAGTACTCTATTTTAAATCTACTGATAAAAAGACAAATGAAGCACTTGAAAATACATACAAAAAATATCTCACCGAATTAATTGATGAGCAGGACCGTTTTGAAAAAAACTCTGAAGGCCTTCTCGCAAATCATTTTATTCGTGCTAGCTCTCAGTATAATGCGAGTTTGCCCCATAAGAAGCCCGATGATTATCTTCAAGTTATAAAAGAACATTTCTTTGATGCTATGGATCTTTCAGACACGATTCTGAATCATTCTACCTTCGTAAATGATCGACTAAATGACTACATTTTTTACTTAAATCAGGGAGAAGATGAAGTTTCTGAAAATGAATTACAACAAGTCGCTATTGATAAAGCGGTTCTTTGGATTGATAATCATTTGGAATTAGTCGGCAGTTTTGAAGAGGACCTGATAGAAACCTATTTGTTAAGTGAAAATGTTGAAATGATCAACTATGTCATGGACAAGTATTACAAACGCTTACCAGCAGAATATCAAAATGAAGAATTAATCAGACGGACCGAGTCAATCCTTCTAACAGCCCTTGGCAGCATTGCACCAGATTTTAGCTGGGAGACTGATGGCAAATCCAACTCTTTACACGCGCTTTCTGGAACTGACTATTTTATCGTATTGTTTTTTAGTTCCAACTGCCCGCATTGTCAGATGGAAATTCCTGAGTTTTATAATTTTATTGGCGGTATTGAGAACATTAAGGTAGTGGCTATTGGTTTGGAGGATGAAAAACAAAGCTGGGAAGTAATGACCAAAGAATATACTGAATTTATCAATATCTTAGATTTGGAAAAATGGTCAAGTCCAAAGGTCAAAGACTACGGGATTTCAGCTATCCCAACCTATCTGGTTTTGGATGCCGAAAAGAAAATTCTTGCTAAACCAGAAGATTTTGATGAACTTAAATCAATGTTTGAAACAAGATAATTTTTTCCCCTTTTTCTTTTTATCAAAAGTGGTAAAAAGCATCCTCTAAGTGAATAATTGAGGTTTTAAAATCAGTCTTTACAATTCCAATCACGTCAAACCGCACCTCCACATCAAGGTCCAATTCTATAACGTAATGATCAATCGTTTTTGTTAATAACCTGATCTTCTCGTAATTCACAAACTCCTGAGGGTCTCCAAAATAACTATTCGATCTGGTTTTGACTTCAACAACAGCAAGTACATCCTCTTTTTGGGCAATGATATCCACTTCTGCTTTTTGAAAGCGCCAATTCGTCTCACGGATAACAAAACCTTTATTAATTAAATAATCTATTGCCAACTGCTCACCATGCTTACCAAGATCATTATGAGCTGCCATGATTTATCTAAATTTTATCTTCGTTTTATTCTTTGTGACCTTAATATCTACATAGCTTCCTAATAACAATGATCTATTATCATCAACATGGCCGGCAGGAAAATTGAAAACAATAGGGAATTCAGTTCCTTCAGCTGCCTCGAGAATTATTTCTTCTAGTGTTTTACCAAAGGGATTGCCTTCATTGGACTTCAGTTTAAAATTTCCTACAATAATTCCACCACAGTTTTTAAAAAAGCCTGCTCTTTTCAAACTGATCATCATCCGATCAATATGATATAGTGCCTCCCCAACATCTTCAATGAATAGAATTTTACCATTCATGTTTAAATTAGTATCAGAAGCAAGCATGCTGTAAACAATGGATAAATTTCCTCCTACCAATTGACCTGAGCTTTCCCCCAGTCGATTGTACTTTGAAGAAGGAATTTTATACTGTAATTTTTTTCCAAATAAGGTTTGATATAAAGATTTTATAGATTCTCTTTGTGTTGGGTCCTCTAAATCAAGAGTCAAAGGCATCTGACCATGAATAGATTGATATCCTAATTCATGAATTTTATTATGCAATACCGTAACATCTGAATACCCAATAATCCATTTGGGTTGTTCCATAAATTTTGAAAAGTCCAAATCATCAATTATTCTTACCGTGCCATATCCGCCTCGTGCCGCCCATATGGCTTTAATACTCGGATCATCAAGAGCCTTTTGCAGATCCTCTAGTCTTTCAGCATCCGTTCCGGCAAAGGTATTGTCTTGAGAAAGCAAATGATTTCCGAAAAACACAACCAAACCCCAATGATTGGCAAGTTCTATTCCCGGATCAACTGCTGTTCTATCTTTAATTTTTCCAGCAGGAGCTAAAATAATGATAGTATCTCCCTTTTTCAAATGCGGAGGCCTTACAAGGTCTCGCGTGATAATAGCTTCTGTATCATTTTGAGCCAATGCATTTTGACCATCCATGACGAGGAAAACAAACAACAACAGCAATAAATTTAACTTGTAGAACATTTTAAAATTTTTGATAAAAATAGAATTTAAAATCTATTTTCTGACTATGCTTTATTAAGTATACCGATGTGGCTTGATAAATGAAAATAAAGAATGACATGTTTACCCTTTTTCTTACTTTTGTGGTCTCAATTTTTATTCATGCAAGATCCTAAGAGATTTACGATAACAGCTGCTTTACCCTATACAAACGGACCCGTTCATATTGGTCATTTGGCTGGAGTTTATGTCCCAGCTGACATATATGCCAGATACCTTCGTCTTAATGGTAAGGAAGTTGTATTTGTCTGCGGTTCAGATGAACATGGTGTGCCAATTACCTTAAAAGCTAAAGCCGAAGGAATTACACCTCAGGCAGTTGTAGATAAATACCATGAAATTATTAAAAAATCATTTCAGGAATTTGGAATCACTTTTGATAATTATTCAAGAACTACTGCAAAAGTGCATCATGAAACTGCAAGCGAATTCTTTAAGGACTTATATGATAACGATAAATTTATTGAGGAAACATCAGCTCAATTATATGACAAGGATGCCAATCAATTCTTAGCTGACAGATTTATTATCGGAACTTGCCCAAAATGTGGTTTTGAAGAAAGTTATGGTGACCAATGTGAAAACTGCGGAACCAGTCACAATGCACAGGATCTGATAAACCCAAAATCAGTTATCACAGGCAACAAACCCTCCTTGAAAGAAACCAAACATTGGTACCTTCCTTTGAATGAATATGAAAGTTGGCTTGGCGAATGGATCTTAAAAGGTCATAAAAATGATTGGAAAGCTAATGTTTTGGGTCAGGTTAAATCATGGATAGACGATGGCTTAAAACCAAGAGCTGTTACCAGAGATCTGGATTGGGGAATTCCGGTTCCTGTTAAAGGTGCTGAAGGAAAGGTTTTATATGTTTGGTTCGATGCACCCATTGGCTATATATCTTCAACAAAGGAATGGGCTGAAAGAACGGGTAAAGATTGGGAGCCTTATTGGAAGGACAAAGACACCCATTTGGTTCACTTTATCGGAAAAGACAATATTGTTTTTCACTGTATCATATTTCCTGCCATGCTAAAAGCACAAGGAAGTTATATTCTACCTGAAAATGTGCCTGCTAATGAATTCTTAAATCTTGAAGGAAATAAGATTTCTACTTCTAGAAATTGGGCTGTATGGCTCCATGAATACCTTGAAGAATTTCCTGACAAGCAAGACGTATTGCGATATGTGCTTACAGCCAATGCACCTGAAACTAAGGATAATGATTTTACTTGGAAAGATTTTCAAGCCAGAAACAATAATGAGCTTGTTGCCATCTTTGGTAATTTCATCAACAGGGTGGTGGTTCTTACCGATAAATATTATGAAGGCTTGGTTCCTGAGCCAGGTAACTTTGAAGAAGTGGATGTAAAAACACTTGAGCTTTTATCTAAATACCCTGATATAATTTCAAGTTCAATCAATAGGTATCGATTCAGAGAAGCGCTGACTGAGCTAATGAATTTGGCCCGATTGGGTAATAAATATCTTGCTGATGAAGAGCCTTGGAAAAAAATAAAAACAGATCCAGAAAGGGTAAATACAATTATGTTTGTTGCGCTTCAAATTGCAACAGCTCTCTCTATATTATGTGAACCATTTCTTCCTTTTACCAGTACTAAATTAAAAGGAATTCTAAACAGTGGTGGATTTGAAAACTTGAATTGGAAGTCGGTAAGCACTGAAAAAACGCTTCTTCCTGCTGCTCACCAAATCAAAAAGGCTGAACTACTATTTGCCAAAATAGAAGATGCTGAAATTCAAACTCAAATTGAAAAATTAGAAGCCTCTAAAAAAAGTCAGGTTGAGGTTAAGCTAGAACCTCAAAAAGAAACAATTAATTTTGACGATTTCAGTAAGATGGACATTAGAGTCGGGACCATTCTTGAAGCTGAAAAGATTCCTAAAACAAAGAAACTTCTGAAACTAAAAGTTGACGTTGGGATTGATACCAGAACGATCGTAAGTGGGATTGCTGAAAGTTTTGACCCTGCAAAAATTATTGGACAAAAAGTTTCTGTATTGGTGAACCTGGCTCCAAGAAAACTTAGAGGAGTTGAAAGTCAAGGAATGATATTAATGAGTGACACAATTGAAGGTAAACTGAGTTTTATTGAACCCGATGCTGGCTCAGTAGCGAATGGTGAGAAGGTGAGCTAAAATTTTAAGCAGATTATATTGAAAACATGAAATAAGGAATTTGTTTCATGTTTTTTTATGCCCTAAATTGAAGTTTGTAAAATAAATAAGACACTTGTCAACCTTTTTAGCATTTTTTGCGTCTTATATATGTAAGGTCACTTAGAAGCATGTCAAAAGTCATTAAAATAAATAACAATTCTCATTTGATTGATGAGTCTCTTCAAAATAACAGCCAGGCTCAAAAACTGCTGTACGAGAAATTCTCGCCTAAAATGTTGAGTTTATGTGTGTATTATATTAAAGACTTACAACAATCTGAAGATGTCATGTTGAATGGTTTTCTTAAAGTATTCACAAAACTAAATCAGTATTCAAACAAAGGAAGTTTTGAGGGCTGGATTCGTAAAATAATGGTGTTGGAGTGTATTTCCTTTTTACGTAAAAAGAGCCCTCTTATTTTTACTGATCAAATTGAAATTTTTGAAACGATCCATGACAATGAAGTTGAACTAAAAATTGCGGTTGAAGATCTTCATAACTATATAAATGACTTACCTGAGGCTTGCAAAATTGTTTTCAATATGTATGTAATTGAGGGATATAAACATACCGAAATCGCTCAAATTTTGAAGGTAACCGTTGGAACAACCAAGACCCAACTGCATAGGGCAAGGAAGGCCTTGAAAGAAATGATTTCTTCACATCAAAAAAAAATATTATGAAAAAGCATAATTACAGAGAAGCCCTGCAAAATAGAACGATTAAGCCATCTTCAGGTTCTTGGGAAAAGTTAAATACAAAATTAACTGAACATGAAAATAAAGAGAAAGGGCGAAATTGGCTATTTTTCAAAGTTGCCTCGGTCATACTCATTTTCATCTCAGTTGGTTTTTATTTTTTGGAAGACAATGGTGATATGATCAACTCTCCAATCATTGTTTCTCCAACCTTAATAGAAAAATTGCATACTGGTCCTGAAAATAACAATGTCATTCAAACTGAAGTTGCTGTCTCACCCGGGGCGTCAACAATGAAAAATCAGCCTAGATTTGATTCAAATAAGGCGGCAGCGAGTACCGTAAAGATTGATTTTACTGAACATATAGATAAAAGGGGCAATTCATCAAATAAGGTTAAAGAACTGGCAGTTCTTGATTCAATCACTGAAGCAATTCTAATAACTGAAGTTCTTAATTCTGACGAACAATTTATCGATGAAGAAGTTGAAAAGTTACTAAATGAATCAAAAATAAAATTAATTGTAAATGGTCAAATTTCTTCAAAAAAAATAGTTGACGCGAATGTTCTTTTGAATTCAGTTGAAGAGGATCTATATAAAGATCTTAAACAAAAATTGAT
>CAYMKR010000121.1:0-7131 GCA_964390865.1 uncultured Flavobacteriaceae bacterium
TATTGTCGCTGTGAGAGAAAAAGATTTAGCATTAATGAAAAACTATAAAGATTCAATTGAGTTTATGGAATTATCTCGCCAGATGTGCTATACTACTACTCCGCATAGACATAGCTGTCAAGAATTTAAATAAATAGAATTATGAAACCTTCCAAAATGTGAACAATTGTTCACTAAATACGCAACCAGATGATAATGAAGGGGAAGAAAAAGCAATAATTCCATTAGAGGTTTTTTCAGCATCAACCAAGGCTACTTCCAAACACTACTTTATTACCTTTATCGTTCCAGCTCATCCAATTCCATCTGCCAATACTTCCAGGCTATTTGCCTTTATATCTTCTGCAGTTCTGGATGCTGATCATAGTAATCTGTTAGCTCTTGTAAAGTCATAAAACAAATTTAACATTGCATCTTGATAAACTAGTAAGGAAAAACCTTACTATTTGTATATTTGCCTCAACGATCATTATTTCTTAAGCAAAACACAAGTAATGTTTTTTGGTCGTTATTTTATAGCCCCAATTGTTATAAACACTGGGAATTATACATTTGCAATATGAAAATAGAGTTTTTTAAATACCAGGGAGCTGGAAATGATTTTGTGATCATCGATAATAGGAATGATATTTTCCCTAGAGATAATTATGATCTTATACAAAGATGTTGCGACAGGAAATTTGGAATTGGAGCAGATGGTTTGATGCTACTCGAAAACGATACCAATACTGATTTCAAAATGGAATATTTCAATGCTGATGGGCGTCCAGGATCTATGTGCGGCAATGGAGGCAGGTGCATTGTTGCCTTTGCAAAATCTCTCGGGATATTTGAAAATGTTACTAAATTTGAGGCCTTAGGAGAAAATTACCAGGCCACCATGTCAGGTAATGAAGTAAGCCTTAGAATGATTGATGTCAATGAAATTGAAGTTTTTGACAAGCACGTATTTCTTGACACTGGTTCTCCTCATCATGTTGAATTTATTGAAAACCTTTCCGAATTTAACGTTGTTGATCAGGGTCGTAAAATTAGATATGGTGCTCCTTATAATGAGGCTGGTACGAATGTTAATTTTGTTGAAAAATTGAACAAAAACACCTTTGGGGTGAGAACCTATGAAAGAGGTGTTGAAGACGAAACACTTAGTTGCGGCACAGGAGTAACAGCTGTGGCAATAGCATGTTATCATCTGGATAAAACTTCCGAGAATAAAGTACATATCGAAACACCAGGAGGTACATTAAAAATAGAGTTCGAAAGAGAAAATAATGTATATAAAAATATAATTCTTACGGGCCCTGCAACATTTGTGTTTCAAGGAACAATAGATATAGAATCATGAACATACTTGAAAACGAACAAATAAAACTAAGGCCGCTTGAGCCAATCGATCTTGATCTCTTGTTTTCTGTTGAAAATGACAGTCAATACTGGGAAGTAAGTAACACCCTTGTTCCGTTTTCACGAGATATTTTATCCCAATATCTTAAAAATGCACACTTAGATCTCTATGAAGCCAAACAATTAAGGCTCGTCATTACTCGCAAATCCGATTCGCTTATCGTAGGCCTGATCGATCTTTTTGATTTTAATCCTCAGCATGAAAGAGCCGGAATTGGGATACTTATTCTAAGTAAATTTCAGCGACAAGGCTATGCTAAAAGCGCCTTGAGTGTTTTTATAAAATACGCCTTTGAACACCTTGATTTACATCAAATTTATGCCGATATTCCTATCAATAACAAAAACAGTATTCAGCTATTTACCAAAATGAATTTTGAACAAATTGGTGTCCAAAAAAGTTGGATAAAAGTTAAAGGTCAATTTATGGATGTCGCTAAACTTCAAATATTAAACCCAAGTCATACATGAAAAAGAAGCTTACAATTGGTATTGCGATAATCGTTTTAATCATAGCGATTATAGGCTACTCGTTTTATAGTAAGATCTATAAGCCGAATGTATCTGTAACAACATCGATTCTTATACCAACAGGTACTGATTTCGTGTCGTTAACTAAGATCATTGAGCCACACCTGAATAATTTAGATAATTTCATCTGGGTTGCCAAGAAGAAAAACTATCATAACAAAATAAGAGCCGGAAAATTCAAAATTACTGAAGGTATGAACAATGAGTCACTGGTTGACCACTTAAGAGGAGGTAAACAAGAGACAATCACACTAACATTCAACAACCAGGACAGCTTTGAGAAATTGGCTGGGAGGGTTGCTGTGCAAATTGAGGCCGATTCATTGTCACTTCTAAATGCCTTTCAAAATGAAGATTTTATGGCGAAAAGTGGTTTTAATAACAAAACTGCCTTGGCCATGTTTATTCCCAATTCATATGATTTTTATTGGAGTACCAATGCTGAACAATTCCAGGAAAAAATGCTTTTGGAATATAAGAAATTTTGGAATGAGGAGAGGATGTCAAAAGTAAAGAAACAAGGGATTTCGCCCTTACAGGCAGCTGCTCTGGCTTCGATTGTTCAAAAAGAAACAGCTGTGGTGAGTGAAAGAAAGACTGTAGCCGGACTTTATTTAAACCGCCTTCATGATTTCTGGCCCTTACAGGCTGACCCAACGATCATTTTTGCGCTTAAAGAAAAATATGGGCAGGATAAAGAATTCAAAAGAGTACTCAATAAAGATTTGAAAATAGATTCTCCATACAACACATATGCAAATTTCGGCTTGCCACCCGGACCGATAGGTATGCCAGATATATCTTCAATTGATGCCGTATTGAACCCTGAAGATCATCAATACTATTATATGTGCGCCAATGTAGAGAATATTGGCTATCACAAATTTGCTAAGACCCTCAAAGAGCATAATATCAATGCTGCCGCTTATCAAAAGTGGATAAGTCAACAAGGCATAAACAGGTGATCAGAAAGAAAAACATACATACATGTATTTTACTGTTATTTATTTTCATTTTTTTTGGTGAAAATCATCTAATTGCCCAAAATAAAACACCTTTTTTCCAAAGATCTGATACGTTAAACAAAAAAAGAAGATCAGCGGTTTATATAACTGAAGCTGCCCTTGCCTCGGTCACACTCATCGCTTTAAATGAAGCATGGTATGCTAACTACGAAAGGTCTGGTTTCCACTTCCTGAATGACAATTCTCAATGGATGCAAATGGATAAATTTGGTCATGCCTTTAGCTCATACTACATTGGAAAGATGGGGATGGATGTTCTTGCCTGGTCGGGGGAGACCAAAAAAAATCAGTTGATCTATGGTGCTACTTTAGGTTTTGTCTTTCTAACAACTATAGAAGTGCTTGACGGTTTTTCTGAAGAATGGGGTTTCTCAACCGGAGATGTGATGGCTAATGCCTTTGGAACAGGATTACTAATTGGTCAGGAATTATTATGGGATGAACAAAGAATCCAAATGAAATTTTCTTTTCAAACGACTGAATATGCGGCGAACAATCCAGATAAATTAGGAAGCACCTCCTTGCAACAAATTTTAAAAGATTACAATGGCCAAACTTATTGGTTTTCCGGTAATTTAAAATCATTCTTTAAAGAAAGTAAGATTCCCCGATGGTTTAATGTCGCTGTAGGATATGGTGCCAATGGATTACCTGAAGGAAGTTTTGACTATTCTACTCTTCCACCTGTCCCTATAGAGTCATATCGTCAATTCTTTGCGAGCCTAGACGTGGATTTGACAAAAATAAGAACAAACTCCAATTTTTTAAAAACGGTATTTAACGTTTTCAATTTTATTAAGATTCCCGCTCCAACCATTGAGTATCGCAGTAATGGCGAGTTTAAATTCCATTTTCTTTACTTTTAACGAGCTCATATTTCAAGCCATTCGTCCCTCATTTTTAATCGTTTGTGAAAAATACCGTATCTTTGACCCAGATATGTAATTTTTAGGTACTCCCTAACTAAGAAATACTATTATGAAAAAGAAAATACTATTTATCGCGTTATGCGCGTTAGTAATGATTGCTTTTACCCAGGAGAAATCTTTATTCTTTAAAGGTTCCCAAAAGGTTCAGTACAATTTACCTCATGCTAATGTTATCACGACAGTAAGCAAAAGCTTTAAACCATTTGAAATTCATTATACACCTCAGGTAGACAACCTCTATGTTGGTTTTAAAGAAGCTCTGGCGTTTAAAGAATCAAGAGGAAATTATCGAAAAGTGAATAGCCTTGGATATCTTGGAAAATACCAATTTGGAGAAACAACTTTGAATCGAATCAGAATTTACGATACGCATTCATTTTTAAATGATCCGAAACTTCAGGAAGATGCTTTTTATGCACTTTGCTCACTCAACAAATGGATTCTAATTAGAGACATTAAAAGAAGTGTTGGCAAAAAGATCAATGGCATTGAGATTACTGAATCAGGTATTTTGGCGGCTGCGCATTTAGCAGGGGCCGGAAACGTAAAGAAATACTTAAGAAGTAATGGTGAATTAAACGCATATGACGCTTACGGTTCTGATGTACAGCATTATATGAAAAAATTTGCTGGCTACGACACTTCCTTTATTAAACCGGTTAAGAACGCAAGACTTTAAAATTTGTGAAAAATAAAAATACAAGGTCTTTTATGTAGATCTATATTTTCTGTTTTCCACTCCTCTACTGTTAGTGTTTTGATATATTCTGTACTCAAGGTGAGATCTGCAGCAATACATAAAAACGTTGATGGAGTTAGAGAAGCCCGTAACTCAGTGAATAATTTTTGATTGCGATAAGGCGTCTCAATAAATATTTGAGTTTGGTCATTTTGTTTAGACCATTTCTCAAGCTCCTTGATTTTCTTTTTACGCTCTAATTTATCAATAGGCAGATAGCCATTAAATGCAAAACTTTGCCCATTAAGACCTGAACCCATCATAGCCAGAATAATCGATGAAGGACCTACTAAAGGTACTACCTGAACTTTTTTAAGATGTGAGAGCATTACAATACTAGAGCCAGGATCGGCTATTGCCGGAACTCCTGCTTCTGAAAGCAAACCCACATTGAGGCCTTGAAAGCAAGGATCAATAAATGATTTAGATTCAAAGTCACTGGTATATTTATCGAGAACAAAAAGTCTTAAGGCCGGTTGTGACTTTCTCGGAGCAATTTTCTTAATAAAACGTCGCGCTGATTTTTCATTTTCCACGATAAAAAAATCAATGTCTTCAACGGCCTTTTTTACAGAAATTGGCAGTACTTCTAGTGGTTCATTAAGGCCTAAAGTGGTTGGAATTAAAAATAACTTGCCAAATTTACTATTCATTATTTAATCGATTTACGATATGTTCACAAGCATCATTGAGCATGCCATATACAAGTTGAAAACCATTGTCACCACCATAGTACGGGTCTGGAACCTCACGATTACTTCCTGCTGCGGATTCGTTTAATATCATTATCACTTTTGAACGTTTTTCTTCAGTGTCAGCCAAACTCAGTACATCCTTTAAGTTAGATTTATCCATTACATAAATCCAATCAAAATCTTCAAAGTCTTGCTTTATAAATTTTCTGCATTTTTGATCGGATATATCCAATCCGTTTTTGCGTGCAACATCAATGGATCTTGAATCGGGTAATTCACCAACATGCCACCCTCCTGTTCCTGCCGAATCAACACATACTGATTTGATATCAACTTTGGATTTCAATATACCTTCGGCTAATGGAGATCTGCAAATATTTCCCAGACAGACCATTAAAACCTTTATCATAAAATTGTTGCTGATTAAAAAGTAAGCTTTTTTGTCAATTCGTCAACATACTTGCGAAACTGCTTATCAGTTTCAGTAAGATTATCAACGGTTTTACAAGCGTGAAGAACCGTAGCATGATCCCGACTTCCTATTTGAGAACCAATACTGGCTAAAGAAGCCTTGGTCATTCTTTTTGCAAAATACATTGCTAATTGTCTGGCTTGAACTATATGCCTTTTTCTAGTCTTCGACTGCAAGGTAGTCACATCCATTTCAAAATATTTAGAAACCACTTTCTGTATATAATCTATAGAAACTTCTTTCTTTGTGTTTTTAACAAATTTATCTACAATTTGCTTAGTTAAAGATAAAGTGAATTCTTTTCTATTAAATGAAGCCTGAGCAATAAGAGAAATAAGCACACCTTCAAGTTCTCTTACATTGGTCTTAATATTCTTTGCGATGTATTCTACAATTTCTTCTGGAATTTCAACACCATCTCTAAACATTTTACTTTTCAAAATGCTAATTCTGGTTTCATAATCTGGAGCAACTAATTCTGCTGAAAGCCCCCACTTGAATCTAGACAACAAACGTTGTTCTATATCCTGCATATCAACCGGAGCTTTATCTGAGGTTAGAATTACTTGTTTTCCATTTTGATGTAGATGATTAAAGATATGAAAAAACACATCCTGGGTACCTGATTTTCCCGAAAGGAACTGCACATCATCAACAATCAAAACATCAATCATCTGATAAAAATGAATAAAATCATTTCTAGTATTCGCCTTAACAGAATCAATGAATTGTTGCGTGAATTTTTCAGCTGAAATATAAAGAACTGTTTTTTCCGGATATCTTTCTTTAATCCTGACGCCTATGGCCTGAGCCAAATGCGTTTTTCCTAAACCAACACCACCATAAATGAGCAATGGATTGAATGAGGTTCCTCCAGGTTTATTTGAAACCGCCATACTTGCAGATCTTGCAAGGCGGTTCGAATCTCCTTCAATAAAATTTTCAAAATTATAATTTGGATTTAACTGAGATTCAATTTTAACCTTTTGTATTCCAGGAATAACGAATGGATTTTTTAATTCTCTTTTATCAATTTCTAAAGGAATAGTCATCCCTTGAGAATTAAATGGTTTTTTATTTGAACTTGGAAACTTAACCGTATGTGGTTTTTTGTTGCTGTAGGTGTTTTCCATTCTAACGTCATAGACCAATTTTGCATGATCACCCAACTCACGAATCAGCGCAACTCTTAATAATTTAATATAATGTTCCTCAAGCCATTCAAAAAAGAATTTGCTTGGGACCTGGATGGTCAAAACATCTCCAGCGATTTTTATCGGCTTTATAGGTTCAAACCATGTTTTATAGGCTTGAGGTTTAATATTATCCTTTATAA
>CAYMKR010000122.1:0-7104 GCA_964390865.1 uncultured Flavobacteriaceae bacterium
GCAAAATCATCTTCCGAAGACCATGTTATATCTAGTTCATTTTCAGAAATATCATTGACTTTAATGATACCTGTAAAGGCTTTAGAAGTGTTTCGTAAGCGCATTAATTTTAGCTGATTCATCACAATATCTTTTTTAAGACCCCTTAGAATAGCTTCATTTGATAAAGTGGTGCGATTAATTTCTTTATGCCCTGCGCTTCCACCTTCATTGGCAGCGTCATAATTATTTTTTCCTGCAAAAATATCTAAATACCAAACTTGCGGTATTCCGGGCATAAACAGTTGAATGGCTCTGGCCAATAATAATTTTTGTTCATCTTCTCCTAAAGCACTAAAAAATGTTGCATTTACTTGATAATACGAAATTTTTTTTCCTGATGGATCATAAAGATTCTTAACACGACCTCCACGTTGCATAATTGTATTCATGATGGCTTCAATCTCATTATCTTCTAACAAACCATTGTTATAAATGCCATTTACTTCTTTCCCTTTTAAATCTAACACGGGTATTCCATCATGACAACCCAACATATTTATGGTTTTATAACCTTTACTAATAATTTCTTTTGCCCAGGTAACAAGGGCTTTTCCATTCCCGTTTTCAAGCGTGTGAATTATTAGACCTGGCAGAAAAAAATCATAAATTGGGTAACCTTCTCTGGCTACCTCATCATGCAATCCTAATCCATATTCTGTGTGAATTTCCGGTAAAAGCAGTAAATCATTCTTTTTAGCTATTTGTTGAATTCGCTCCAGGTAATTCCAAGTTCCAGGTTTATTAAAAAAATTAGATTGTCCAATTTCTTTATGCAGATAAGCGAAGGCATCTAATCTTAGTATTTTACATCCAAAATCTTTAAGTTTAGAAAGTGTTTCTTCATAAAATTCCCAAACCAGTGCAGACTTTGCATTCACATCCATTTGCCCTAAATAAGACCTCTTTTTATATATTATTTGAAGTATGTCTTTTTTGTATTTGTGATATTCATTAAAATCCAATGAAGATACATTCAGATTTTGTTCAAAAGCAAACTTTACTTTTTCACAAATCAATTCAGCAGCTTCAGGACTTAGCCCTTTTATGCCCTTTAAATCATCAACATGAATCTCTTGATGAGTTATTTCCTGATAGAAGGTATTCCAATATGGCTGCTCCGAGCCATCTGGAAATTGAACTTTCAATATTGGAAGACCAGATTTTCTCATAAATAATTTATTGAGAAATTCTTTCTTTGGAATTACTATGCCTTCTTCATTTTTTACTCCATGACCATCCCAAAAGGAATTCCAATTAATAAAAAAGTCTTTGTATTGTGATTGTGCTCCTTTTTTCAACAAGTCTTTGAATTGAGGAGAAGCCACTGATAAATGATTTAAAACAATGTCAAACTTCAACATAATATTGAGCTCTTCCAATGCTTTTAAATCTTCTTTTGAAACTAAGTCTTCGTTTAGATTATAATCTATAACTGAAAAACCTCTGTCGAGATCACTATTAAATATTGTTGGCAAGACATAGAAAAAAGAGAAAACATTCTTAAATTCTGGTCTTTTAAGCATTTGTACCGTGTCACTTAAATTTTCACCAATACTATCCGGATATGCGTTAAGCATTACTCCATTTGAAATTGTATTAATACCTGTCTTCATGAGAATGAATGGCGTTTTCTATAAAAGTTTAGATAAAATATTGATGTTATCCGGTAATCTACCCACATTTTGAAGTTTTAAAGCGGCTAACTTCAATGCCACTTCTAAACTCTCAATCATTGACTTTTTATTAATATAAGCAAATAAAAAGCCAGACCAAAATGCATCTCCGGCTCCGGTTGCATCCAATATTTTATCAATTTTAATAGCAGGTAATTCTATAACTTTTTTTCTCTTTTGAGATAGTTTCACACCATTGCTACCCAGGGTCAAACAAACTGTTTCTACCCCCTGTGAATGGAAAAATTCAAAAATATCAAGATGAGGTAAGTGTCTTTCAAAAAGCCTAAACATATCGTCTTCGCTAATCTTAACTAAGGGATTAAATTTGCAATATGACTTTATTACACTAAGCGCATTTTCGCGGCTTTCCCATAGTTTTTTGGCATAGTTGACATCAATACTTAATTTGCATCCTAATTTATAGGCCTCTTCTGCCTTTTTTAAAATCGTAGACTGTGCGGGATCTTTACTTAGCGCAAAACAAGTTGTATGAAAGATGTTTGTCTTTAAAAGTGTCTCTTTTGAAATTTGATCCTCAGTAATAAAATAATCAGCTTTTCGAAAAGGAATGAAATCCGGGGTTTCATCTGTTCTGGAAACAAAAATCACACTGGTCTGTCTTCCATCCATCTTCTTGATATAATCAGAGTTAATGCCTTCTTCGTTAAGTTTATTAATAATATATTCTCCAAAACCGTCATCTCCAATTGTGGATACAATGACAGATTTTATTCCCAATCTAGCCGAATTTAAGGCAACATTTGCGGGAGAACCTCCTAAATATCTATGATAATCACTGGTATTACTAATTTTAGCTCCCGATTGATGCCCGATAAAATCAATTAGAATTTCTCCAACACACAGGATATCTATGTTTTTTAAGCTTTTCTTAAAAATAATTTCCTTTTCCACTGATCTAATCCTCTTTAATAATTGTTGCAGATTCTAATCTTGTAGCCAAAACACCGGCAATAGTGAAAAATACACCACCAAATATGATGGCATTAACAGCACTATTATTTAATAAATTTTTAATTATCGGGCCAAAGGAAACGGTTTGTATAAGCATCGGAATGACAATCATCATATTGACAATACCCATGTAAAGCCCTCTTTTTTCTTCAGGTATTACTCTGGAAACCATTGCATAAGGAATTCCCATCATTGCTGCCCAGCCAATTCCAAGCAATACCATTGGTGCCAACAAAACCCATTTATCGTGGATAAACGGCATACTCAACATAGCAATGGCAGCAAAAAATAAACTGATTACATATATTTTTTTATTACCATATTTAGCTGCTAATGGAACCATAAGCAAAGCTACTATCATGGTTACAAAATTATAGGTGCCATTCATTAAAGCCGCCTGACTTAAGGCTTGTTCTGACAAAGATTGAATATTTTGCGCGAAAGACATATCTATTTGACTAACGGTTTCACCCGCCTTACAACTGTCCATAATCCCTTCAAACTTGACAATATCTTGATTACTTACCCCTAGTAAACTTGACTTTAACATTGGAGCTATAAACTGCCAGTAAATAAATAAAGCATACCATTGAAAAAAATAAACCAGAGACAACTGCTTCATGAGTTTCGGCATACTACCTATAGAACGAGTAATATCTTTAATAGGTTCTAAAATTCTTGCAATCAAGGGTTGCTCTTTACTCTTCCTTATCTCTAATAATTCTTCATTTGATGGCGGAATTTCAGGTGTCTTTATTACTGACCATAAAATAGTCGCGACAGAAGTTATCGCCCCTAAAAAGAATGAATAATAGACCCATTTAGGAATACTTGTAACAGCCGCTTCTACACACAAACTACCCTCAACTACTGGTTCACTGAACCAATCTTGAAATAAGAACAAGGAGGCATTGGCCATAACGATACCCGCTCCAACAAATAAACTCTGCATTTGATACCCAAAAGTTAACTGACTGTCGTTTAGTTTATCCCCTACAAAGGCTCTATAAGGTTCCATCGCCGTATTATTAGCAGCATCTAATATCCATAGTAAACCAACTGCAAACCACAAACTAGGACTAAATGGAAAAGCAAACAAACAGAGGCTTCCTAAAATTGCCCCTAATAAAAAGAAAGGTTTTCTTCTGCCCCAACGAGGAGACCATGTTTTATCAGAAATAGCCCCAATTATTGGTTGTATCAGAAGTCCAGTAACAGGACCTGCCAAATTGAGCAATGGTAAGTCTTCATGGTGTGCGCCTAAAAAAGAAAATATGGGATTAACGGCTGTTTGTTGTAAACCAAAACTAAATTGAATGCCTAGAAATCCTACATTCATGTTTAATATTTGCCAAAAACTGAGTCTTACCTTACCAACCTTCATATTTTTTTACTGATTTAAAATCTATTTGAAAATAACCACATTGTTTAGAAAAACGAATCCATTTCACTAAGAACAATTTGACCAATATGGTAATTGTCAAGCAATTTACATTTATATATAGTTCGAGACTTCTTTTTTTTTATCGAAAACGTTTTCGATTTTAACGAAAACGTTTTCGGTTTTTTGTTACCTTGTATTAGATAAAACGATTTAATGAAACCAGTTACTTTAAAACAAATCGCCGAAAGTTTAAGTATTTCTGTGGCTACTGTTTCTAAAGCCTTAAAAGATTATTCTGATGTTAGTGAAAAAACTAAGGAAAGAGTAAAGGAATTAGCCAAAGAACTAAATTACAAGCCTAATACTTTTGCGGTTAATTTAAGGACAAGTGAATCAAAAACTATCGGTTTAATCATTCCTGAAATTGTCCATCACTTTTTTTCGAACGTTATCAAAGGTATTGTTGCACAGGCTGAAAAAGAAGGGTATTTGGTTATCATACTTCAATCAAATGAATCATATGAGTTAGAAAAAAAACAAATAGACTTAATTTTGAGTCAACGCGTTGACGGGATTCTTATTTCTCTGGCAAACAACACTTCTAATTTTGATCACTTAAAAGAAGTTATAGCCTTAAATAAACCTCTGGTTATGTTTGATAAAATTGCCAAAATAGTTAATTGTTCAAAAGTTATAATTGACGATCGCAATGCGGCCTATTTAGCGACTCAATATTTAATAGATACCGGCTGTAAGCGCATTGCTCATTTTAGAGGCGCACTTACACCTCAAAATTCGATTGATAGATTTCTTGGTTATAGAAAAGCATTGTTGGATAATGATATATCCTATGATCCATCTTTGGTTTATATATGTGAATGCGGTGATATGAGTTTTGAGGAGGGTAAGAATAATGCAAAACAATTATTAAAAGATCATGATGATGTAGATGGCATTTTTATCAACACTGACCTAGTAGCTATAGGTGCCATTACCGAATTTAATAAACAAGGTATTAAAATCCCTGAAGACATGAGCATCATCGGGTTTAGTAATTGGTTTATGTCATCCGTAATTTCTCCTTCTTTAACAACTATAGACCAACCCGGATACCAAATGGGGACAACTGCGTTTCAACAGCTTTATGAAGAAATTATAGCGATAAAAAACAAAAAACCAAAAGCTCCTAAAATTATTACTTTAGAAACAAAATTGATAAAGCGGGAGTCTACTAAACAATTACAAAATACTGTTGTAAAATAATAGATTATTAATTGAGGTTTGATTCAAGGTAGAAGAGTTTTGTGAATTTTTACTTAGCAATACTATTTATTCATTGTTTCATTACCCCATTTGCCTCTTCAAATCTTCATCTGTCTGTCGATTTGCTGATCTAAAGATATAAAAGTTTCCGTGCGGGCCACACCCTTAATGTTTTGGATTTCATGATTTAGTACCTGCATCAAATGCTCATTATCTCGGCATAGTATTTTAACAAAAATGGCATAATTTCCTGTCGTATAATGACTTTCAATTACCTCATCTATTTCTTTAAGCCTTTTTGTTGCCTCTTTGTATTTGCTTGAACTATCGAGAAAAATTCCGACAAATGCGAGCGTCTTAAAGCCTAAAACTTTTGGGTTGATCATGAATTTGGAACCGGATATAAGACCAGATCCTTCCAGTTTTCTCAGTCGCTGATGTATTGCTGCTCCTGATATGCCAACCTTCCTTGCTATGCTTAGAATTGGGGTTCGGGCATCTTCCATAAGCTGATTTAGGATCAATTTATCAATTCCATCAATTTTAACAGTTTGCTCTTTCATAAAACTCCTTACAAATTAATATCAAAAATAGACTTTCACTTGCTATCAGGAATAAAAATAAAAAAAAAGATATGAAATCATCATATCTTTTTTTACAAACACTTATTATTTGTTATTCTTTAATCTCCTTGCATCACAAAATCATCCATAAAAGCAGTTGTATAGTTTCCAGACACATAACGTGGATCTTCCATTAATTGTCTGTGGAAAGGAATAGTTGTTTTAACACCTTCAATCACAAACTCATCTAAAGCCCTTTTCATTTTTGATATAGCTTCTTCTCTAGATTGCGCTGTAATGATCAACTTAGCGATCATTGAGTCGTAATTTGGCGGAATGGTATATCCTGCATAAACATGCGTGTCTAGCCTAACTCCATGACCTCCAGGAGCATGAAAAATAGTAATTGTACCAGGTGAAGGTCTAAAATTATTGTGTGGATCCTCAGCATTAATCCTACATTCGATCGAATGTTGTGTTGGGTAATAATTAATACCAATTATTGGAACGCCCGCAGCAACTTTGATTTGTTCGCAAATAAGGTCAAAATTAGAAATAACCTGTTCGGTAATTGGATGCTCTACTTGGATTCTTGTGTTCATTTCCATGAAATAGAAATTCCTGTGTTTATCAACTAAGAATTCAATTGTTCCAGCACCTTCATATTTGATAAATTCAGAAGCCAATACAGCAGCTTTACCCATCTTTTCTCTAAGCTCATCCGTCATGAATGGCGAAGGTGTTTCCTCTGTAAGCTTTTGATGTCTTCTTTGAATAGAGCAATCTCTTTCAGACAAGTGACAGGCTTTACCTCTAGAATCCCCGATAATTTGAATTTCAATATGTCTTGGTTCTTCAATAAGTTTTTCCATGTACATAGCGTCATTTCCAAAAGCAGCTTTTGCTTCTTGCCTTGCAGAATCCCAGGCATCCTGGAGTTCTTCCGGTTTCCAGCAAGCTCTCATCCCTTTTCCACCACCACCAGCTGTAGCCTTAAGCATAACTGGATATCCGACTTTTTCAGCCGTTTTTACAGCCACTTGAAAAGACGCCATAATACCTTGAGATCCCGGTATAGTAGGAACTCCTGCTTTTTTCATGGTTTCCTTTGCGGAAGCTTTATCACCCATGAGGTTAATCATATCTTCGGTAGCACCTATGAATTTTATTCCATGTTCTTCACAAATTTTAGAAAAACGTGCGT
>CAYMKR010000123.1:0-7095 GCA_964390865.1 uncultured Flavobacteriaceae bacterium
TTATAGGGTTTTTCTTCTAAATAAAGCATAATAATGGCTCTATCAATTTCTGATAATTGTCTAATGGCATCATATAGTAGATTTAGAGATTCGTCTGAAAACGCATAGTTATCTTCAGTTTCTTCAGCTGTTAATGAATCAGATACAAAATGCTGACCCTTATTTTTCTTTTTCTTAAGTAAGGTCAGACAAACGTTTAATGAAATTCGATAAACCCAGGTACTCCATTTCGATTCCTCGCGAAAGTTTTCTTTACTTCTCCAAATTTGCAAACAGACCTCTTGATAGTAATCCTCAAAATCCTCTTGTGAATCGGTATACGCTCTGCACAACTTGATAATTATTCCCGAAAAAGGTATAATAGATGTTTTATAAAAATCGTTGCTCAATATTGCTTTTTTTCTAGTTAGTGGTTTAAATCCTGAATTATTACACCCAAGCTTAAAAGTATTAAAAAGAAATGAGTGTAGGTATAATACATCTCAGCTTAGTCATAAAACAATTGATGAAGTTCGTTTTGTTATCATCCAATTTTTATGAAATAAAAAAATGATGTGCACAAAAATGAGATTTTGACACACTTGTTTTTCCTACTAAATCATAGATAAATAACTTTCCTGGATAATTAAAATTACAGAATAGTTCCAAAATATTAGTAATATTTTAACATTATACAAACATGAATGTATGTATATTTGAATCATGAGAAAAACTTTAGAAGATAAAAAACTTACAGAAGAGTCACTCCTAAAAAGTGCCATGATCCTCTTTTTAGAAAATGGTTATTCGAAGGTTACTATTGCTCAAATATCTAAGCATTCAAATCTAACTAGAGGGGCATTTTATTGGCACTTTGAATCAAAGGAAGATATTTTGAACCGAATTTTAATTTTCAATCGTAACAAATTAAGAACTTTTTTAGATGCCCAATTTGCTCTTGATATTGACGATGAGTCAGTAAAAATCAGAATTATTTTTAAAAATATTCTTGAAAATTTTTGGCGAGATAATGATTTTAGAAATTTTATTAAACTGACTTGGTTTAAATTAGAAAATCAGTTTATTGATTCTTCATTAGAGTATAAAGTTGCCGTAAACGATTACTTCACTGATGAACTAACAAGCCTCATTAAATTAGGTCAAGCCAATGGAAATGTTAGTTCCACAAAGAATGCACTGCAAATTTCTATACATGCAACTTCATTAATTAATGGTATTTACAGAATGTATTTTGTGAGTTCTTATTTAACTGAATTGAATGATGCGAAATTAATGATTGATACATTTTGTGACTCCCTTAAGTCTTAATATTAATCAACATTTTAAAATGAATAAATCATTAACAATAGCTATTGCAATTTTACTAATGTGCAGTGTTTCTTGTACTAAATTCAAAAAGGAAAACGAAAGGCCAGAAATTACTTCAAATAAAGAATTAGTTACAGAATTAATTAATCTAAATGAACGAAAAAATTATTTCAAATTACAAGCGAAATTTAATAATAGTAAAGAGGAATTAAGTCAAGTTCACATTCATATTTTTGACGCTATTTTGAATAATGTGTTTAATAATCCAACGGCCTCAAATGAGGCTATTTACAAGATTATTAAAAATAACACAAGCACACTAGAAGATTCTTTACTAATGAAATTATATTATAAAAAGATGAATAATCATGAGCGCCTATTTGAATATGATGAGGTTGCAAAAACAGTTTCTGAAATTAGGACTAAGTTTAAAACAAGCTTAGATTCTTTGGAAAATGCTGACCTATTAAATAATTTCAATTTGTATAATTCTTTAAAATCTATTCCTAAACAAGAATTGATTATTAATAGTGATGTTACTATCTCTATGGTGAGAGATGTAGTGAGTTTATTGAATGTTGATACATTTTTTCCAACACAAAAAATAAATATGGTTTTTGATACTGGAGCTAACATTTCTGTTATAAGAAAATCATACGTAGATAAATTAGGTATGAAACTTATTGAAAGTGATTTTTCAGTTGAATCAGCAACAGGAATAAAAGTAAAAAGTGAGCTAGCCTTAGCCGAAGAATTTAAAATAGGAGATATTATAGTTAAAAATGCCATTTTTATGGTACTTGAAGATGAAGACCTTTCGTTTACTCATGTTCCTGGAGGTTATGATATTTATGGCATTATTGGTTATCCAATTATAAAAGCCATGAGAGAATTACATTTTACAAAAGACAATCAATTATTTATTCCTAAAAACCCAACTGAATATAATTTAAGTAATCTGGCAATTGATGGTCTTACTCCAATTATAAAAACAATTTATAAAGATGATATTTTGGCATTTCAGTTAGACACAGGTGCTCAAATTACCTTATTGTATCAACCATTTTATGAAAAATATAAAACTGAAATTGACGCAAATAATGAAAAGACAAAGTTTGGCGCAGGAGGCGCAGGAGGTACTCTGGTGTATGAAGGTTATATGGTAAATAATATAAAACTAAAGATAGCAGATGAAGAAGCGATACTTAATGGATTGCGATTAAATATTGAAAAAATAGGTAATAAAGGAGTTGAATTATATGGAAATCTTGGTCAAGATTATATATCGCAATTCAACAAAATGATACTTAGTTTTGAACATTCTTCAATAGTTTTTCAATAATATTATAATGTCTTAAAAGAAATATGTCATTAAATAATGGTTGGATTCAGACAAATATTAATCCGCTTTGAGCGACCCTAACTACTACAATAATCTGATTTTTTTTAAATTCATTAGCGAAATATGCAACCCTTGGAATTATGACTTGTCTTTAATAATGAGATCTGTTAAGAATAGTAAAAATTGATATTAATTGGAAACGAATATCTCAATGAAACATAGGGCACTTGTTGAAAAGTGTAAGGATGGACATAGAGGCTCGCAGAACGAGCTGTTCCATTTATACGTAGATGCTATGTATAACACTGCGATGAGAATGCTAGGTTCAAAAGAAGATTCGGAAGATATTATTCAGGACAGCTTTTTGGAAGCCTTTAAGAATCTTAAGTCATTTAGGTATGAGAGTACCATAGGAGCTTGGTTAAAAAGGATAGTAGTTAATAAATGCATAAACTTTTTGAAAATGAAAAGAATACCAGTTGTAGCAGTTGAGGACCATGAGTACCATTTGACTGAAGAAGTGACTACTTCAGCAGAAAATTTTGACATCGGTAAGATTAAGAAAGGGATTGCTATGTTACCAAAGGGATTTAAGCAGATAATAAACCTCTATTTGATTGAAGGCTATGATCATATAGAGATTGGAGACATTCTGGATATTTCAGTCTCTACTTCTAAGTCACAGTATCACCGCGCAAAGAAGAAATTATTTGGAATAATAAATCAATTATGATGAACGAATTTGAGAAATACGTAAGGCAGCATAGGGCTGAGTTTGACGAATTCAAAGCGGATTCTTCAAAGTTATGGGAAGGGATCAGTTCTGAGTTGGAAAAACCAAAAAAACCAGTGATACACCTTTGGAGTAGAAACATTTTTAAGATAGCTGCTAGTGTTATAATCCTTCTTGGCGTTGCAGGAATCATAGGTTATAACTTGAATACAAATTCTACTTCTCAGCAAGGTTTTGCATCAAAAGAGCTTAATGAGATAGACAGCTACTATAGTAAAATGGTCAATATCCAAGTGAAAATGATAGAGCGAAATACGAAGCTTACAATTGAGGATAAAAAGGATTTTCTCAAGTTCATGGACGAACTTGATGAAGAATACAGTGAGTTACTGATTGATCTTGGAGATAATTTAGACAATGAACGCGTTTTGGCAGCCATTGTTGACAATTATAGAAAACGGATCGAGTTGATAGAAAATTTACTGAAGCAAATTAATGATTCAAAAGAAATTTCAGATGAGAACGCATATGTTTTATAAAAGTCTTCTGTTGCCATTGTTGGCCTGTGTGCTGAGCCAAGCAGCTATGGCACAAGAAACCGTATCAAAGACGGTAGAAAAGAGTTTTCCAATAAGCTCGAAAGGCATATTTTATGTTGATAATAAATATGGAGATGTGGAGATTATCGGCACAGAAGGCGAAACGGCAGAGGTTAAAATGAGTGTTAAGATTACAGATAAGTCTGAGGAGGAGGCGCTGGACCTATTAGAAAGAGTGCAACCAGAATTTAAGATAGTTGGGGATATGATTTACCTCAGTTCTGAAATCCTTGAAAAAAGTGGAAGTGTAATAAGCCGTTATTTTAAGAAGGCAAATCCATTGAATTCTGAAAAGAATCATGTTCAAATAAAATACACCATTCAATTACCGAAGAAAACAAACCTTCAGGTTATCAACAGGTACGGAGATCTGATCATCGACTCCTTTTTCGGAGATCTGACCGCAGATATTCAACACGGTGATATATGGATCAACAATGATTTGGGAAAGGCTTCTATAAAATTAAAATTCGGAAAGCTAAAGGCGCATGAAATATCCAACGCATCGATAGAATTGAAAAATGCAGAACTGGTGTTGCGTAAAGCAAATGAAGTCACTATGATCACTAGCGGCTCTGTTGTTGAAATCGAAGAGTTGGAAATATTAAACCTCACCTCAAGTAAAGATAAATTTTCATTGGGTCGGGTCGATTGGATTAAAGGAGATAGTAAATTCTCTGTTATGAATATAGATTCTCTGGGTCGGTACCTGGAACTCAGTTTGAAGATCACAGATCTATTGGTCTCTGAATTGGGGAACAAGAATCCGAATATCATTATCGACCAAGATTCTTCTGACATTGAGATCAACATCACCGGAACGAGCTTTAAGTTTATAGGATATTATAGTGAAGGGGCTGTAAAGTTACCCAAAACATTCAGGAATATTGAATCTGATATAATTGACAAAAGTAAAAAACTACGTGAGATTCATGCTGATTATGGGGAATATTCCACAGGTAAAATATCCGTCAATGGCCATAAAGGCGAGTTAATTTTAATTGACGCGACACTGTCCAGGAATATATCAGATAAGGAGTAAATCAAATATTTAGGGTTTAATAAAATTATAATTTAAGTATATATGAAAAATTTAACATGCCTTTTAGTTTTAACGATATTCGTTTCAGGATTTCATTTAAAGGCCCAGAATTCAGAAGATTATATCGAGTTCGACGACAGAAAAAATGTAGTTCATGGGGTTTATTTAGGGCTCAATTTCCTTTACGGGGAGATCGGTGGTGAGAGCGCTTATCTGGCAGGAGGAAAAATTGCCTATGTAGCCAACCAAAAATTTGAAGTAGGTGTTGCCGGAATGGGCTTCTATTCAGAACAAAGTTCAGATGGTCTTTTAATCAATCATGATGTGTATGGCGGATATGGAGGTTTGCATTTGGAGCCAATCTTTTTTGGGGATTCAATGTTTAGTGTTTCGATTCCGATGCTTATCGGAGGGGGTGCAGCAGGGCATTCGAGTGATGTTATTGATTACGATATGGGTTTTGATCGTTATTATGTCGAAAACTGGGAACCATTTTTTGTTTTCGAACCAGGAGTAAGTTTACTCTATAATATCTCAAGTTACCTTCAATTTGAATTAGGTGTCAAGTATCGTTGGACAAGTGATTTCGACCTGTACCCTGATGGTCCGGAGAATCTCAATGGTTTTTCAGGAGGGATAGGACTCAAAATTGGGGTCTTTAATCTTGGGAAAAACAAGTAGATATTCAGAAAATTTAGTAGCAAATAATTCAGTATGAAAGGAAATAAACGGCTTCAAGCCACAAGGATAGTATATGTAAAAAATGATCAGATCTTTATGAAAAGTAAAGTTGAAAATTCATTTACAGCGGCATTACATGAAGATAAATTCGAATGGATTCCTGTTGATATAAGATGGATTTAGGTCACAGGTGTTTCCAAATAATAATATTAAAAAAACAATAAAATGAAAAAATTAATTTTAAACATTATAGCGCTTTCAACATTACTTATTTCTTGTTCAAATGATGACAAAATTAGCGGAGAAGGGTCAATTGTTACCGAAGAAATAGCAATTGCTGATTTTAAAGGAATAGAAACTTATGGAGATAACAATGTAATAATATCCAAAGGAGCCGTTCAAAAAGTGGAAGTCACAGGTCATTCAAATATTATTGACAGACTAAAAAGAGACGTTGCAAGTGGTATATGGAAAATGGAATTGGAAGAAGGAAGCTATACAAATGCTGATTTATCTTTTAACATTACGCTACCAATTATTAATTCAGTTGATTTGTATGGGTCGGGTGGAGTTGTTATAAATGAACATAAAAGTGAAGAAAATATGGATGTCCGAATTTATGGCTCAGGCAATATTGAACTAGGCGAAAATGAAGGCTCTACCAATTTAAACTTATTAATTGAAGGTTCGGGTAATATTAAAGCATTTGAAAGTTTTTCAGACTTAGAAAACATAGAAGTTGACATTATAGGAGCTGGATTTTATGAAGGCTTTCCGGTGATTTCAAATAATTGCGATATTAATATTGAAGGAAGCGGTAGGGCTAAAATTTATACTGAAGATGTATTGAATGTAAGGATCGTTGGTTCTGGAGCTGTAAATTATAAAGGAGATCCAAGTATTACAGTTGATATTACGGGTAGTGGGAAGCTTATAAATGAGAATTGATCAATAGTATGATATTTCTATAAAAGTGAAGAGCCTTGAAATACTCAAGGTTTTAGATAACTTATTTTGAAAAGAAAAAACCCTTAACTCAACTAAGAATTAAGTGGAAAAATATAAATCTTATTCAATAAGCTAAGCAAATTAAATAAAGGCTTGAATTTCCTAGATGGAGATTCAAGCCTTTATTGCGTTTGAACTTTGTTGGTATTTCCTTATTTATTTAACACCTCGTTTTCTTGATCTGTTAAAAGCCTAGAATGAATAATAAACCTAAGTCCTAAAGGTATTTCTAAAGAAAAGCTTGATCCACGACCCTTGGTTATATCTACAGTTAAATGCGTGTGTTTCCAATATTCGAATTGATCTTGATTCATATAAAAATTAACACCTTCGACCTCTCCTAAAAGCACATCACTTTCATCTAAATACATATCCCCTTTTT
>CAYMKR010000124.1:0-7086 GCA_964390865.1 uncultured Flavobacteriaceae bacterium
GAATTGATAAAGTTTCAAGAGACAGTTTTTCATCAAATACCAGATCTTGTTTTGTCTCTATACGAAGAGGACTCAAATGGCAATCAAGAATTGACAAACAAGCAGGACCAATGGATTTATTTCGATCAAAATTCAAACGTTTTGACAATAGCTTCTACATTATTGAGAAAATTGTTACAAACCCCTGATTAAAACCTTAGCTGTTGATTAGCTTTTAGCTATTGGCTTAAGTCGTTTGTCTTTTTTTACCAAAGGCTTTAATTCATCTTCCATCAATTTTAAATATTTGTTTGTTTTGCTTTTTCCAAGAAATTCACGCAGGTCAGTTTCTCTTGTATTGCTGAGTGCTTCCAATGATTTTTTCTTGTACTTGTCTTCTTTTTCACTGTCAAGAATCGTATACACTTCATCAACAAAACCTTTGTTATAATCGATTATCTTGGTGATTTGATCATTGTCTATTTTAAGTTGGGCAACACTATTTAGAGTGCTCAATAATAACTCTTTAGGAACTTCGTCTTTGTCTTGAGCAATTGATTGAACACTTACAAATAGCAAAGTAATGGCGGTAAGAATATGGGAAATTTTTTTCATTTTAAATTTGTTTTAATCGTCATTTAAATTTACAGAAATAAGTCAAAATCGCCTAATATTAATTGATTTTTTATTCTACCTCTCAGAAACTATGGTGCCTTGCGTTTTGCGGGCTAAGTCCCATTTAAAACCCAAGTAGAATTCTATTCCATGATTAGGAGCATAGGCATAAGCGGTGTCGAAATAAGGACTGAACCCAACTGCATAATTGGGGTCATCATAAGCCACTAGTGGTGACTCTGTTTGTATATAATTCAAGAGGTTGTTTATGCCGAAGTATAAATTGTAATTGTTCTTTATCAATTTAGTAACTTGTATTTGGTGTAAAGAAAATGGTGTACTTGTTGTGGGCCTGGGAGTATTCAAAGGTTGGCCAAACTCGTCAAGGTCATAAACTTCAGGTAAGGCCATAGGGCCTGTGAATTGAGCAGAGTAAGCCAAAGTTATTCTTGATTTTTTAAATTGATAGTTAGCAGTTATAACCCCGCTCCAATCAGGGGCAAATAAAATATCAGATGTGATTTCTGTACCATTTTCTTCAATATCAGTTTCAGTAGATTCTAGAATGTTTAGGCCTATGTTCATACTCAAAGGAAAGCTGAAATTGTGGTTCAAATTTAGTCCCATGCCCATGGAGCGAGCATAGCCGTTTGAATTTTCATAAATGATATAGCCTGGGGTGTCGTAATCAGGAATTATTTTATTGGTAAAATGCGTGAAAAACCCTTCCAGATCTATAGATCCACTGCCCCCAAGCCCGGTGTAAACCTGGTTATAATTTAATGAGAAATTATAGGAGCTTTCGGGTGCTAAATCGTCTGCAATGATCACCTCCCTTTGGCCCGTTACAAAGGCATGATCTTCTGTAAATAAATTCACCACCTTGAAGCCAGTTCCAAAATTGAATCTAAAAGTAGTCCAATCAGAAGTTTTATACTTGGCGTTTAATCGGGGCGAATAAATGAAGCCATGTTCTTTGTGATGGTCAACTCGAATCCCACCTAATAAGGTGAATTTTTCTGAGACGTAATACTCATCCTGAACAAATAGACCAGGAACAAATTGATTGTTTGGCTTGTTGCTGATCTCCCCGTCAATTTCTTCTTCTGTGGCAAGGGTATTGTCATCATAGGCATCGTAGCGAAGTGACGACCCTACCAGAATATCGTGTTTTTTATGGTCAAAATTCCAGATAAAGTTCCCAAAAGCAATCTGTTGAGAAGCTTCGTAAAATTCGCTGCCATAGTAACTATTTTGATCGTGGTTCGATAATGAATAGTCAATCTTTAAATTGGCCTCTGTATTGAGTGCATAGGTTCCAAAAAGCTCTAGTCTGCTGGTATAGATGCTCTCTCCATATATTTCATCACTCCCTCTTAAAGTTTTATAAGCCCCATCTTTTACAAAAGCTTCGACCCCGTTTCTTCTGTCTTCATAATAGTACTTTCCGGCAATGGTGAAAATTTTATCACTTGGTCTATAAATATTAAACTTTGAAAAAAGCGAGACATGGTCAGAATTCACACCATCGCCAAAACCATCAAGGTTGTTGTCTGAATAGTGATTGGCATGCCCAAAATTAACCCCAATATAGGCACTTGATTTACCCAAAGAAGGAGCAAATGCAAAATTACCGAATACCTCTTCATGTGTACTAGTCATTAAGTCAGCTGACACCAAAGGTTGTTTTTCAGGGTTTTTGGTAATGATATTAATAACTCCAGCAACGGCTTCAGAACCGTAAAGTGTGCTGCTTGGGCCTTTTATGACCTCAAATCTGTCAATGATCATATTTGGAATTCCATTGAGACCATAAATCGAGGCAAGACTACCGTATATTGGAGTTCCGTCCATTAATATCGCTGTATAAGAACCTGGTAAGCCATTAACACTTATGCTATTGGTATAGCATACGCCGCAGGCAACCACTTCTTGCACGCCATTTACCAATTTTACACTTTCAATGACAGAACTTGCGGCTGATGGGAGGTAGGTGTCTAACTGTTTTGAGGTTACAACATCTATTTTGATTGGGGAGGCAGAAACATAAGTTTCTTTCATAGTACCTGTCACAACTATCTCGTCAAGTATTGCATTTGGTATAAGTTCAAAATTTAGCACAAAGTTTTTTCCTGATTTAACTTCAATGCGTTTCTTCTCAGATATGAAGCCTACAAAAGACGCAATGATTGTATAAGAGCCAGGAGGAATGTTTTTGATTTCAAATTTCCCATTCTCATCAGAAGTACTTCCTTTTTCAGAATTTCTAATATGCACTGAGGCAAATGGCAATTCAGAATCATCGCTACTAATTCGACCACTAATCACGCTGTTTTGGGCACCCAGCATGATGGTACATAAGAGGCTGGCCAGTAAAATTATTTTTTGGAATTGCATATTGTTTTAAAACTACTTAACTTTATATTTTGAAAAGCAAAACTAATAAAGTTAGGCATAACTAACAAATATTATTTTATGAATATAACTAAGAGTATTGAAGATTACCTCAAAGCTATTTTTAATTTAACGCATGAAGATGATGTTAAGAAATTAGGGACCAATCAATTGGCCGATTATCTCGGCCTTTCACCCGCTTCAGTAAGTGTCATGATCAAAAAAATGAAAGAGAAGCATTTGATTGATTATGAAAGATATGGTAAGATAGAGTTAACCAAATCAGGTCATGAAATTGCCCTTAAATTAATTAGGAAGCATCGTTTATGGGAAACTTTTTTGCATAAGCATATGAACTTTAGTTGGGATGAGGTTCATGAAGTAGCGCATCAACTTGAACATATTCACTCTCCAAAATTGATTAGAGAATTAGATAATTTTTTGGGTAACCCTAAAAGAGATCCACATGGGGATGCAATTCCTGATGAGCGTGGAGAGTTTATTGTTGAGACCAAAAGACCTCTTTCAGGGCTGATAGCTGGTGATGTTTGTCGTTTGGTATCGGTTAAAGACAATTCGGCTGTTTTTCTAAAATATGTGACTCAATTAGGTTTAGCATTAAGTAGTGAAATTGAAATTCTAGAAATTAGAGAATTTGATGAGTCCATGTTAATTTCATATGATGGTAAAAATGAAAATGTCTCAAAAAAGTTTTCAGAAAGTATCTATGTCGAGAAACTATAAATTAAGCCAATCAGGCAGTATAACTCTAAAAATATTTGAATTATTTTGAGAGTAGTTTGTTCATATTAATCTGAAATATATCATGATTAATCCTATAAAAATGTAAATTTGCTCAAAAATTAAAACAGCATATGTTCAACAAATATATAAAATTGGTTTTGGCCGCAATTATTCTTGTATGGGCCGGGTATGAATTCTCACAAGGTCACATCATGAATGGGATATCCATAGTTTTACTCGCTGGGATATTTGTCTTTTTCTATTTTAAAAATGAGATTCTATTATTGACATTTTTTAAATTAAGGAAACAAGACTTTGAAGGCGGAAATAAATTACTTGATAGAATAAAAAACCCATCATCTGCTCTTACAAAAAAGCAGGAAGCCTATTATAACTTTCTGAGAGGAATTATGGTTTCGCAAACTAATTTGACACAAGCTGAAAAATTCTTCAAGAAGGCTTTGAGGATGGGATTAGCAATGGATCATGACAAAGCTATGGCCAAATTGCAACTGGCTGGTATTGCTTTGACAAAGAGAAGAAAAAGAGAAGCTACGACCTTGATTTCTGAAGCAAAGAAACTTGATAAACATGGAATGTTAAAAGACCAAATTATTATGGTCAAACAACAGATGAAAAAAATCTAAACCATGATTTTAACGCTGTTATTTTCCTTTGATCAGAAACAAAGCCAATGGTTTATGAAAAGATATCACTTAGTGCTTTTAATTATTCTTTTTAGCAGCTATAGTTGGTCACAAGAGCTTAGCTTGATGACTTATAATATTCGATATGCTACAGTTAATGATGGTGAAAACCAGTGGGAGAAACGTAAGGGATACCTTGCGGAACAAATAGCATTCTATGGACCAGATGTTTTCGGAATTCAAGAAGGGTTGGATCATCAAATAGATTTTCTTAAAAAATCACTTTCAGATTATTCATATGTTGGCGTAGGAAGAGATGACGGCAAAAAGAAAGGTGAATATTGTGCCATCTTTTATCATAAAGAAAAACTGCAACTTATTATTGAAGATACATTTTGGCTTTCCCCAACGCCTGAGAAAGTGTCTAAGGGATGGGATGCAGCCCTAGAGCGAATATGTACTTATGCTCTTTTTGAGGAGAATGTGAGCGGGAAGCGGTTTTTGGTTTTTAATACACACTTTGATCATATTGGAGAAAAGGCAAGAGAGAATAGCGCCGAGTTGATCGTTAAGAAAGTGACCGAGATCAATAAGGATAATGTACCTGTTTTTATTTTGGGTGATTTCAATTTGAATGAGAACAGCAAAGCGATTACTTACTTGTCTACAGTTTTTAATGATTCAAGATCATCTTCTGAAGCGAAACCTTTTGGACCACACGGGACATTTACAGGATTTGAATTCCATGAGCCTGTAAAAGACAGAATTGATTATATTTTTAGTTCTAAGGAAAATACATCTGTTAAAAAATATGGAGTCTTGACTGATTCTAAAGATGGCAAATATCCTTCCGATCATTTCCCAGTCATCGTTAAGGTTAAGATGAATTAAACGCCGTTGATAATTAGTTTTTTACCTATATACATAAGTTTAAAGTCCTCTTTTACTTCGAGTTTATTGTAATCTGCTGGAATAATATGGATTTCATCGTTTATGTCTTTTACAAAAACAGGAATCGTCTTTACCTCTTTCATAGTAGCCTCCATAATCTCCAGATAATGCTCATATGATTTGATGTTTACTTCGTTAATCATAGGATAATCCCTTACTACCTCAGAAATATTAATGAAGTCATCGGTCTGTGAAAATAGCCCTTCTTCAGGATTGTTATTCGGATCTCTCATTTCTTCGCCACTAATAAGCCTGAAGGCTCCTTCTTCTCCGAATGATGTTTTTAGTTTTGATAGTGCATATTCATTAATAGTAGGGCTACCTGTCAAAGCGAGTAAAAAACCAATATCATTCAATTCAATATTCTCAAATATTTCATCAGCATAAATGTCACACTCAATGGCTTCGAGACCTTCTTCCTTGGCTTTTGAAATGCTGGCTCTGTTGCTATCAATTAAAACCACCCTTCTGTTATTTTTTTTTAAGTAACTCGCAATAAGTCTTGAAGGATCTGAAGCACCAACAATCAATATTCCTTCAGATTTTTTCAATAAAACTCCTGTAATTCGAGCAACTATTTTAGCGGTTGTAGCATTTAACAATACCGTTCCTAAAACAATCATGAATACCAGTGGTGTTATGTAATTGGCATTTTCAACTCCTTGCATGGTGAGCTTAAGTCCAAATAATGATGCAATACCTGCGGCCACGATTCCTCGCGGTCCTACCCAACTAATGAATATTTTTTCATTTCGAATAAGAGCACTTTTTCTACTACTTAAGAATACACCTATTGGTCTTACAATTAAAACCACACAGCCGAAGAGGATGAGTGAATTCCAATTATAAATCAATTCAAGATCAGTAAGATTAATATTAGCAGATAGAAGAATAAAAAGTATGGATATCAGTAAAATGCTTATGGTTTCTTTAAAATAAAGTACATCCTTTAAGGCCGGTAAATGCATATTGCCCAAAACCATTCCCATAATTACAACTGCCAGCAAGCCGCTTTCGTGCGCAAACAGGTCGGATAGAACGAATACTCCTAATACTAGTGCTAAGGCCACGACATTTAGTAAATAATGAGGAATCCAACGTTGTTTTAGTGCTGTGGCGAAGACATACGCTGAAGTAAAACCAATAGAAAACCCAATGATGATAATCTTTCCAAATTCAACTACTGTTTCTTTGGTATATTCAGTACCATGATCACCTCCAAGACTGATAAATTCAAAAACAAGTACGGCCACCAAAGCTCCAACAGGATCAATAAGGATACCTTCCCATTTCAATACAGTTGAAATATCTTTTTTCAGAGGCAGGTTCCTTAGAATTGGAGTTATCACAGTAGGTCCAGTCACAATAATTAAGGAAGAGAACAAAAATGATAAAGGCCAATTGAGACCAATAATAAAATGAGCAGCTATTCCTGCAGTGACCATTGTTACAAGAGCACCAACGGTGATCAGCTTATAGATCACAGGTCCTACACTTTTGATTTCATCTTTTTTTAAGGTCAATCCTCCTTCAAATAGAATCAAAGCAATGGATAAGGAAACAAAATTAAAAAGACTTTCTCCGGGAAATAGCCCATGTTGTCCGTTCCAGACTGGCTCAATCCATTTATTTCCATCCGCTGAAAACATGGTAGAAAACGGACCGACAAATAATCCTGTAAGAATAAGAGGAAGAATGGCTGGAATTTTAAATTTCCAAGCTCCCCACTGGGCTAGTATTCCCAATATAATGATAC
>CAYMKR010000125.1:0-7057 GCA_964390865.1 uncultured Flavobacteriaceae bacterium
ATTCAATTATATTTTTTGAGCAATCAATAACAAAGTGTGGCATAGTATATTTTTTCTTGGTTTCTAAAAGTGTAAAATTTAGGATTCAAAATTAGATTTTTCAGTTGTTCTAGCGTCTGTAATTACTTCTTTTGGGTAATTATACATTTCTAAAATTCTAATAGCATTCCGAGTTTTCAATTTTCCCCTTTTTAATTTGTGATCAAATAATAATTCTTCATTTTCAATTTGCTCGGTAAAATGAAATAATTGATACTTATCTTTTTCTAATAAATCAGTCAATTCAATGTCATGGGTTGATACCAGAACAGTATGAGGCCCTTTATTTAAATACGATAAAATTGCTTTACCTCCAGAAACTCTCTCAACAGTGTTTGTGCCTTTGAATATTTCATCCAATACAAATAAATAAGGGCTGTCATTCTCAGAAGCTTCAATAGCCTCTTTAATACTAAGAACCTCCTCAAGATAGTAACTTGTATTTTCTGTAACATCATCTGAAATTCGAATCGATGAAAATAGCTTAAAAAAAGGTGCAGCATATTGCTTAGCAAAGCAAATATATAAAGTCTGTGCTAAAATACTATTAATGGCAACTGTTCTTATAAAAGTAGTCTTTCCAGACATATTAGACCCGGTTAGCAACAAACTGTTATCTATCAATTCCAAATCATTTGGAACGCAATTCATAACAATGGGATGGTAAATCTCCTTGGTCACAACTTCTTTGTTTTTTGAGAATTCAGGACTACAAATAACAATTTTACCCGACTTTAATGAGGCTACAGAAATGGCACTATCAACTTCCCCAATAAACTGAAACATCGCTTCAATACTTTCTTTTTCTTTATTTACTGCATCAATAAAGCTGAAAAAAATGATATACTCTATATTGAATTGAATTTTGATCAATTCAATTACAAACCATGAAATAGCTGCAAATTCATTGTCAAGTTTTTTCTCGAAAGCTATAAACTCAGTTCTCAGTCTGATGGAATCTATTCTTTTTATAAATAAAAAATCTTTAAAGAAAGGAGTCAATTCTGGATAATGAGCCAGATTTTTACTAACACTTAAGGCAATAGATAGTTGTTTTACTCCATTTACGTAGTAATTGATATTATCCTTATTCCTATAATGAAAAAAAGAGTTTACTGCTAAAATTGGAATTAGAAGAAGTATAAAAACCGGATAAAAAAAAGCGGCTATTATGGAACTTACGGCCAAAATAGACAAGGCTTGAATCAACCAGAATATTTTTGGTTTTTCAATCTGCTGCCCGTTGATTAACTCTTCTAAAGCATATGAATCATTTGAATTGAGCTTGGATAAATGTAACTGACAGTTTATCCTTAAATCGGGTTTAGAAGCTAATAACTTAGTTAAAGAGTCAAACTGCAAAAGGGTCTCAATCGTATCTATTGTTCTTAATTTAAAATATAAATACTGTTGACCAATTTTTGAAGAAGTTCTATCAATAAATTTGAAAACCTCATTGAGATCCAAATCTATTGTCGTCTTCTCTGAAACAATATGATACGCTTTACTTTTATGTTGGTTATTTTCAAAATATTTTCCGATTGAAAAAAAGTTATAATGCGCTTCTGATTTCGAATTTCCCCATTGATCAAGCAACCTTTTCTTTAGCTTTTTCAATCGTTTCTTTCGAGAGAAATTGTTTAGAAGAAAAATAGTCGTTAAAACAAACAGTAGACCTAAGATCCAATTCATAGCAATATTTTCTTTGTTTTAATTCTAATTATTTGAACCTGAACATCAGGCTTTTTTTATGCAAAAACATCTTAAATAGAAATAGTTCCGTCTCTATAAAGATCCAAAGCTTTTTTTAATAAAAATTCAATCAATTTCACCGGAATATCCTCCTTTGGATTCACTCGTAAAATTTTCATTCTGACCCGGCCTCCAGATTCTAATTTAGGGTGCTCAATATGCTTTCCTTCAACAAAAAGGATATAAGGCTCGCTGGTCTTTTTATCAATCCAAAGGTAACAGAACATTTTATTTTTATAACAGAAACAGGGCATCCCGTATTTCTTTGTTTCTGTTATTACTTCATCTTGTTGAAGAATCATATCACGCAAAGTCAATAAACAACTTTTATTTGGATCTTCTAATTCTAAATAGAAATTGACTTCACCCATTAGTTCACTTTGTAGTTAATCTCAACGGCACCAGTTGAATAGGACCTGGTTTCTATAAGTGTTAAACTTGTTTCTTTAGGCATGTCAGCGAATAATTCAATCCCTTCCGCAAGTATTATTGGCATGACGAACACTTGAATTTCATCAAGCAAATTTGCATCAAGTAGCATTTTATTAATTTGTCCTCCACCTATCACCCAGATATCTTTTCCAGCTTCGTTTTTTAATTGGCTGATAAAATCCAGATGGTTCTTAGATATAAAATCCACATTCTGAGTATCGCTCAATCCCTGTTTTCTTGTAATAACATAATTTTTCTTACCAGTATAAGGAAAATCAATCCCCCATCCCATCAACTGATTGTAGGTTGAATACCCTTGAAGGGTGGTGTCAATTGTTTTGTAAAACTCAATATATCCATGATCTGTTTTATCCGGGTTAGGAATCGATTCAAGCCAGTCTACACTTCCGTCCGGTTTTGCTATTTTACTATTTAAACTAACAGCTATATATGATTTAATTTTTCTCATGGGTTTCATAATTGACTCATCTATAATTGAGAAAGTATTTTCAGTTATTAAGAAATAAATATATTGATTTTTTTATTCTATTCAGCTAAGATCCATTGCACCAATTTCTTTTCATCTATAATCGCCCAACTATGTGGATGACGTTCACCGTTTGCTCTATATCCTCTGTTCTTTGTAGCGATGTAATCTACGTCTTTAAAATTATGTGCTTGTAAGGTTTGATCCAGCTTTTTAATGAAATAAGCATTCATTTGTTCATAGTCTGCCATTCGATTTTCTTTCCACCAAAGCGTATCGGGCTCCGTATATAATCTAAGCTTTATGTTTTTTAAGCCTTCTAGGTTTTTGATATTGGAAGTCTTCGACGTAAACACAGAATATTGTTCATACTTTGAAATATCAACATTAGGATCACCAAATTGCTCCCCAAGGGTTTTAATGATCCATGTACTCTCCTGAACAGAAGCTTCTGAAAAATTTCGTTCTAAATTTTTCTCGGAAGTAAAATACAATGCTGATAAATCGATGGGAGAATCAGCAATAAATACTCCTTTTGGTTTAAATCCAAGCTCAGAATGCGCCGAGATATATGAACTTAGAAGCAATGAAATATTACCACCACTTGAAAAGCCTCCAATATATAGATTATCAACAGGTAGTTTATGTGCTGAAAAAATACTGCTGAGACGATTGGCTAATTCTAGTTTCTCCTCTTCTTGCAAATACAATTTTTGATTGAAGTTCATAATAAGCACCGCAACATTATTCTCTTTAGCAATAGGAAGTATATTAAACTGTTCTTTAACGTCCTTTGGTGATTCAGGATAACCTCCAAAAAGTACCAAAACGGCTTTAATGTTTTTCGTTGGACTGATTAATTCATATTGGTCATTTTTAACTTCCAGAAAATCTTGCGTTCTGTCTGCTTCAGATTCTTTTGAAATAAGATTTTTACATGAGAAAGTGAGCAAGGTAATCATTACTATTCCTATATATTTCTTCATTTGATTGATCTGATATTGGTAATAGGTTTATGAGATAGGAAAAGGCTACTTTCTTTAATTGTTTAAATAAATATATCCGTTTAACGAAGTTGCGATTAGTAACCAGATAAAATAAGGCAATACAAAAATCACTTTTAATTTCATTTGAGGCGAATAATAAAAAAGAAATATTCCAACTAAAATGGTTAGTGAAGTTATGATAACGAGCCCACCAATGACATTGTTAAAGTAAAAAAAGGCAGGATTCCAAGCCACATTTAAAATCCATTGTACAATGTATAATCCAATGAGGAGACTCTTATTATCTGTTGCCGGCCACAAATAAGCCATATAAAAACTAAAGCAAATCATTATGGTAGTCCAAGCAGCTCCAAAAACCCAACCAGGTGGTGTCCAGGGTGCTTTGGATAAACCGACATACCAATCTGAAGGAACTCCTTTCCCCGTGAAAAAACCTCCAACAGCTAACGCTGCAAAATTGAGTAATAGGAAAATAATCAATCTGTAAATCATAAGAAATTATCAATAAGGCTCAAAAGTATATTACCTTTTAGCAAGGTTTTAAAAATACGAAAAATGTCAATCAATAATAAAACTGAATTGCATTTTGATTTTGTTAAACCATTTTAAAATCATTTATAACTTGTAATTCTCATAAGCCAAGTAAACATCCCTGGAACGAGTCTATTTAAAAATACGAAAAAAGACATCATCAAAGGTCTAATAATTATTGTGCTTTTCTTCCTAACAACTTTTGAAATCACCTTACCTGTAGTAGCTGTGGATAGGGTTGGTATAAGCCAGTTGGCAATTTTCGGAATGCGCTCTTCACTAACAGGGTTGTTCTTGAAATACGGTGAATCTACCTTTCCAAAAACGATCATAGAAACCTTAAAATCTGTATTATAAAGATCCGCCTGTAAAGACTTCGCAAATCCTAACATGGCCCATCTGGCAGGAGTGTAACCCGTTGCACCTGGGAATGAAAAATAAGAGGCTGCGGAATTGATGAGAATAAAATGCCCGTTTCCACGCTCCTGCATTTTGTCATAAAAAACTTTACAAGTAAGTGCGGTAGCAAGATAGGGAGAATCCATAGTAGCCTTATAATGAGAAACTGTTGATTCGTCAAACGACAACCATTCACCGGCTCCTGCACTGTTTATTATAATATCTGGAAGTCCTTCTTTTGCAATCATAGTTTTGGCAGCCTCCTCAACAGCATTCTGGTCTGTCAAATCAGTTGAATAATAGCTTATTCGCTCACCTGCTGGATCAATCTCTTTCGCGGAGGAAACTAGTTTTTCAAGACCTCTAGCCTGAAGAATAATTCTTGCACCCTGCCGATGTAAATCAGCAGCAGCAGCCTTACCAATACCACTCGAACCCCCTGTTATTAATATTAATTTATTTCGCATATATTCATAATAATTTTAAAAGGTCATTAGGTCTAAGTCCCGATTTATTTTATGTTTCTAAATATAGCCAAAAAACTAATTTATCAACCATTAATGTCAGTTGGGATACAATCATTTATTCTAATAGATCCAATATCTTGTTCCATATCTCATCATTGACCAAAACTCCTTCTTTCGTGTTTTTTGTCCGCGTTTCTAAGGTACGCTCGCCTGGATAATATGTTTTTCCACCTGTTTCAATAGGCTCCACGTCATGGGTGTAATCAATAATCTCATTTAGTAGTTTTTCTTGTAAACTTTTATCATTAAACAACTCCGGATAGATACATAAGAACACCTGAGAAACGCCAGTTTCATAGTCATTTTCACCTACTTTATAAGTAGAGTTTCCTGCAGACAATAGCGTGGCTAGCATATCCAGCACTATCGAAAGGGCAGATCCTTTCCAATAGCCAATAGGTAAGCCTCTTTCATTTGACAAGATTTTTTCTGGATCATTTGACAGTTCATTATTGTCATCCCACCCACCGTGAAATGGTAATTTTTTACCCTGTAGTTTATAGTTATGAATTTTCCCAAAAGCAAACTGTGACATAGCCATATCCAAAACGACATGTCCTTTTTCTCTCGGGATAGATACAACAAAAGGGTTGTTCCCTATCCGGCTATCTTTTCCACCCCATGGTGGCATGTTGGGTTGGGTGTTTGTAAATAGAATAGAAATACAACCAGCCTCAGCTGCCTGCCAACCATAGGCTCCACCTCTCATCCAATGATTATTATTCCGAAGCGCTACTAAACCAATACCGTGAATTTTTGCCAATTCTATTGCCCTATCCGTGCATTTGATAGCATTTGTTATTCCTGGACCAAAATGACCATCCCATCTTTCTATACTGCCAAAGGCTTCAACTTTTTCAGCTTCTTTATCAATCTTTATAACCCCCTTCTGAATATACTCGATGAAAAGAGGCACTCGATTGATCCCGTGTGAATGCACACCATCTAACGTGTTTTCAGTAAATACGGTAGCCAAGGTTATGGCCTTTTCATCTTTGAACCTGTACTTAAGAAACAGTTTATACAGTACATCCTGCATCTGTTCAATTTGGATATGCATGGTATTTCGTTTTAATTCTTTGTATAATTCATCGTATTGATTCAACATAAAACCCAATCTTCCTCATATCAATAAACTACCGCATTGGATCTGTTCTCCCAATATAAACGTGTTATGCTATAAAAGTTATGTAGGATACCATCATATATAAACTCATTGACCTTAGTCATGCCTACCTTTTGTAAGATTCTATTAGAGGCCTCATGTTCTATATCTGCCATACCACAAATCTGCTCCTGATTTAGTTCCCTGAATCCATACTCTAATGAAGCCAAAGCAGATTCAGTTGCATAGCCTTTTCCCCAATATTTTCTGATAAAACGATAACCTAAGTCATAGTATTGACTTTTACCATTTATGGAATCAGTAATGAATTTAAAACCACTCCATCCCAAAAAAATTTCATTCTCCTTATCTATTACTGCCCATCGTCCAATACCATTTTGCTCGTATTGTCGCCTTATATGCGCTATAGTTTCTTTTGCTTCATCCAAAGTCGAGATTGGTTGCTTTCCTAAAAATTCATGTACATCAGTATCAGAATCCAATTCAAAAATTCCGTCTAGATCCTTTTCTGTCAAATCCCGAATGAGTAACCTTTCTGTTTCAATATGAATTTTCATTTCTATCAATTAGCTTAAACACTAAATTATTTGCAGTCTATTAATAAAGATATCAAACTAAACTAATCTTGTAATCACATTTTTACTCCCATTCAGGAAATTGAGTCACATTCAAGTCCATTTTTGCTATAGTCTTCATGTCAGATTCAGATAGCTCAAAATCAAAAATGTCTAGATTTTCTATCATATGGGCTTTTTGC
>CAYMKR010000126.1:0-7049 GCA_964390865.1 uncultured Flavobacteriaceae bacterium
GTGCGTAGGTTATAAAAACCGAGAATAACATCGCAAGAGTAAATAGATTTTTCATTGTTTAATTTTTAGTAATTAATAATTTGTTAGTAGTAATTAATTTTCTATTGATTAATCGTGGTAAAAATAGATTAATAACACATTACCCCAAAAAAAAATAGGGTTGATCATGTAGAATTACGCATATAAGAATATGACCCCCATAAAAATTGGGGTATGTGAATATAAAAAGCATATTTTTTTATATTCTCAATAATAAGGGAAGTATATTTTTAAATATTAATATTAAAATGATATTAAAATAATATATTTGCAGTATAAATACAATATCTTTAAATGCGTATATTCACAATTATTTGCGTAAAATGCATTGAAAGGATCGATTTTTGAATACATTGATGAGTTGTATCAACGTATGAAGTATGTCGGAGAAAAAAATGATTATTTTATTATATCTTGTGTTTACTGAAAGAAAATTCAATAATTCTATAATAGATAAAAGAGTATCAATGAAAGAATATAAAATCATTAAGCAAACAGGAACTGCTGTTAAATCACAACAGAATTTTGAAGACCTTATTAATAGTTACGCGAAAATGAATTGGTCCGTGATCAATATGTTTACCCACCGTGGGATTCTTAAAGCGCTGATTGAAAGAGAAAAAGAAGAAGGGGCCTGATTAAATTATTTATTGATATGAAAAGTAAAAAAGCCTTTGCTTTGAGAATTGAAGCAGATATTTTTAGAGAACTGGAAAAACTAGCAAAAGAAGAGTTTCGATCTACTAATGGGCAAATAGAATGGATGCTCCATAAACAGTTAAAAGATTCTGGGAGGATTTCTGATAATGAAGAAACTGAAGACCTCACTTAAGCGAGACCTTCAGTAATCTATTGGACAACTATTTTTTTCTTTGGATGAACCAGCTTCATTTCATCGATTAGTCGCTGGCTTTCTGCAAATTTGTCCACAATAAATAATATGTATCTGGCATCAACCATAATGTTTCTACAGATTTCCGGATCATAATTATAGTCACTCATAGTGCCTTCCCATACTCGGTCAAAGTTAAGTCCAATTAAATTTCCTTTGGCATCTATAACCGGGCTCCCTGAATTACCTCCTGTTGTATGGTTGGTTCCAATAAAATTCACCGGCATTTTACCATTGATTCCATATGCACCAAAATCCTTATTATTATAGAGTTCAATCAGTTTTGCAGGAACATCAAATTCATAGTCACCAGGCTTGTATTTTTCTAAAACACCCTCAAGGTAAGATACAGGTTCGTAATTGACGGCATCTTTAGGTTTATATCCCTTTACTTTTCCGTAGGTAACTCGCAATGTACTATTGGCATCAGGAAAAAATCGTTCATTAGGAAAAGTTTCAATCAAAGCTTTCATATAAACCTTTTGAACAGCTTTTATTTGAAGATTCAATTCCTGATATTTTGGATCAATATTCTGATAAAAATTATCCACCAAGGTCTTAGCAAATTTGTAACCAACATCCTCATTTATTTTTTTGATTAATTCTTCAGCAGATCCTTCAAGCATTTTTTTCATGCCTTCTAAATTTGTGAGGCTAGATTTTGAATAAATACTGTTAGTCAAATCAGCAACATTTCCATTTTTTAAAGAGGGGCTGAGATAAGTCTGGGGGCTTTCTTCCTTGTATAAGGTCAATAACCTTTTGAATACATCCTGATCAACAGTCGCATTGTAATTTTTATAAAAGCCATTATAACCATTGACTAGTTTGGTTCTCTCTTCATCAAGTTTTTCAGGGTTCTTTAAAATTATTCTTTCGAATTTATATAATTTCACAGAGGCATTTAACAACTCTACATTTCGAGAAACTTCGGTCCAATAATTACGAGCAATATTCACCTCTTCTATTTCACCGTATAGACGGTCAAATTCTGGTAATAAATTTGAGTATTCAGCATTCCCTTTATTCTTTTCCTTAAATTCTATTTCAAGTGCTTGCTTTTTTTCTACAGCCTTTGATTTCTTTAGACCTTGAGTTTCACCTATCCATTTTTTCCAGTAATTAGCTATTCGCGCATATTTAGAAGCATACTGAATTTTGATCTTGGCATCCTTTCTCATATAGCTATCAACTATTTTAAGAGATTCATCCCGTATTTTAATTTTAGGTGGATTCAATTTGTTTACTATTTGGTCAATAGCAACAGAAGGTAAATATTCACTTGTCCTACCCGGGAAACCAAATACCATGGTAAAGTCATTTTCTGATATGCCATCTAATGAAATAGGTAGGAAGTGTTTAGGATCATAAGGTACATTGTCTTCGCTATAGGCTGCAGGCTGGTTCTTTTTATTGGCATATATCCTAAATAATGAGAAATCGCCAGTATGTCTGGGCCACATCCAGTTATCAGTGTCAGAACCAAATTTGCCAATTGAAGTAGGAGGGGCGCCCACGAGTCTGATATCTTTGAATGTTTCAGTGACAAATAATAGGTACTGATTTCCGTCGAACATTGACTTTACTTTGAAGTCTTGCCATTCTTCTTTTTTAGCTTTTTGTTTTACCTTGGCTATATGTTGATTTATTAATTGTTGCTGTTCTTTCAGGCTGGCTGACTCAGGGATATCTTTTAGAACATCTTTCGTTATGTCGTCAATTCTAACAATAAGTGTTGCCACCATTCCTTTATTTGGCAGTTCATCATTCATTGTCTTTGCCCAAAACCCATCTTCAAGATAATCATGCTCTAAAGATGAATGAGATTGTATAGCACCATATCCACAATGGTGATTTGTCAAAAGTAATCCACTGTCTGAAATGATTTCTGAAGTACAGCCTCCGTTAAAATGAACAATAGCATCTTTTAAGCTCGAATGATTTACATCATAAATATCCTTGGCGCTTAATTGGCTTCCAAGGCTTTTCATCTCTTTTTCGTTCATACCTTCAAGTAACGAAGGTATCCACATGCCTCCTTGTTGAGCATTTAATTGGATTGCAAGGAACAGTATGACTATCTTAATGATTTTCATTGAAATATAATTTGAATTAGTAATAAGTACTGGCCAAAGTTAGTATTTTTGAGGACGATTTTGACTTGATTATGTCAAAGATTACTTCTTTTTAAAGGGATTCTTTCTCTCTATCCAATCCATACCACTTTCAAAAGATTTTGGAGCATCAAATCGGTAGCCTACATATACCTTAAAATAGCCACGTACACTGTCAAATTGAATCACCGATCTTTCTTCTCTATTGGTTGCATTGCCAATTAAAGCAGTCCCTCCATAAAACCGTTTTAAATTATAACCCAGACCAATCTGGGTGCTTATGTTAAAAGCCAAATTTGTATGATGAGTAGTAATATCGGGAATGTCTTCTCCTGCCCGAGTAATCAATTTATTAAACTCAACACCAAGGCCTGTAGACAGACCCAGGTTCGAATACCAGTTCTTATTAATTACAAATGTGTGATAATAACCCGCATTGAGGATAGCGAAAAAACTTTTTATATCCTGAGGTGTAGTTTCGTCAGTAATCTCAAAATAACCATAATAGAGACTAGGTATAAAACTTCCTGTACTCTTGGTTTGAATTTCATTTTGGTTCATAACCGCCTTAAAAGAATAGTTTTCATTAAACCTATATAAAGTGGTTCCTGTGAGAGATAAAGTTTTGAGATTCGGTAAAATAGTGTAGTTATTCGTTACCTGAATGGGATTTATATTTGGCTCATCGAATGTTTCTATATAGTATCCCTTGACCTGATTAAAATCAAAATTCTGCAAAATATCCTTATAAAAAACATTTAATGATAATCTAAATACACTTGTTTTACCCTTTAATTCGGAATCATCGGCTTGCAAAAATTTAGGCGAAAACCCTATTTTAAGCGAAATAAACCTATAATTTAAAGCTACTGCAAGTCTCAGATTTGTATTGGGTTCAATAGCATAACTGTCATTTTCGCCTTCATAAACAAAGGATCTAACATCATTGTCGAGATCAAGTCTTAGGTTGAGCGTGTTATTCATCTTGGTGAAATAACTGTTGGAAGATGAATCCTCTTCCAACTGTGCAAAAAGAATCCCAGGGACTAGCAATACAATAACAAATAATAATCGCGTCATAATCTATGGTCAAAACCGGCAATAAATATAAAGCAATTATAAAGAAACATTTGCGCAATAAACATAAATAAGCTTTAGTTTTAAACTAAATATATTTCATTGATTTGAATTGCAGTTGAATCAAATACCTACATTAACAGAGTGCATGACTCATGTTAAATGGCTCCTTTGGTTCAAGACTAATGTCAGTTATTTGAGTTAAAACCTTTGTACATCAATTTTTCATAGGGAACATATTATTTATTGAAGTTTAAAACCAGCTCAAATGGCAAGAGTTTTTATATATTTAAAGTCAGCTAAAGCGAGCCTTATGACCCGATTTTTACTTATAATTTTATCTTTTCTTTTTTTTATTCACCAAGGTAATTCTCAAACCAAATCTCCCAAAGAATATTTGGGCTATGAGTTAGGGACTAGATTCTCAAGACATCATCAAGTTGTAGATTATTTTAAATACGTATCGACAAATAATTCAAATGTCAAATTGATGAAATATGGAGAGACCTATGAAAAAAGGTCATTAAACCTTGCCATTGTTACTTCTCCAGATAATTTTTCAAAACTGGAAGAGATAAGAAACAATCAACTTTGTTCGGCAGGCTTAGTTGAAGGAACTGTTAAAGAACAAGATATTGCCATTGTCTGGTTGAGTTATAATGTTCACGGAAATGAGTCAGTAAGTACTGAGGTAGCCATGCAAACTCTTTTTGAATTGGTCAATCCTGAAAATGCGAAGACACAAAAATGGTTGGAAAACACTGTTGTAATTATTGATCCATGTATTAACCCTGACGGAAGAGAACGTTATGTGAATTGGTATTACCAAAAAGGAAACATGCCCTATAATAAAAACCCTGATGCAATTGAGCATCATGAGCCATGGCCCGGAGGTAGAGCTAATCACTACCTTTTTGATTTAAATCGTGATTGGGCCTGGGCAACTCAAATTGAGACAGTGCAACGATTAGAAGTTTATAATTCATGGATGCCGCATGTGCACGTTGATTTTCATGAACAAGATGTGAATTCACCTTATTATTTTGCTCCGGCTGCTGAACCTTATCATGAGGTTGTTACATCCTTTCAAAGAGATTTTCAAAAAACGATTGCTAAGAATCACGCGGCTTATTTTGATGAAAAAGGCTGGTTATATTTTACAAAAGAAGAGTTTGATCTGCTGTATCCCAGTTACGGAGATACCTATCCCATGTTTAACGGTGCGATAGGTATGACTTATGAACAGGGGGGGAGTGGTGCCGCTGGATTAGGTGTTAAAACTAAAGATGGAAGTGAATTGACATTAAAAGACAGGATAAGTCATCATTTGACCACTGCATTGTCTACTATAGAAGTGAGTTCTTTGAACGCGAAGCTCTTACAAGATGAATTTAAGAAATATTTTAAAAATGCCGAAGACAAACCTTTGAGTTCTGTTGCTTCTTATCTGATCAAGGATCATAAAGATGATAAGATAGAAAGCTTAATAAAATTATTGGATCTGCACGATATTAAATATGCTAGTCCTAGTTCATCAACTTCTTTAAAAGGATATAGTTATGCAACAAACAAAGAGTCAAAAGTTTCATTAAGTCAAGAGGACTTAGTGATCAGTTTATACCAACCAAAATCAAATTTGATAAAGGCCTTGTTCGAGGATCAAACCAAATTAAATGATTCCTTAACTTATGACATTACAGCTTGGTCATTACCTTTTGCAAGAGGTCTTGATGCCTACGCCGTTAATTCTAAAATTGCAACGGTACCTTATAAAAAGAAAAAGATTGCCTCAGACAGCCTTTTGATTAAAAACCCTTACGCTTACATTTCTAAATGGAAGAGCCTTGACGATGTTCGTTATCTGTCTTATTTGCTTAAACATAAAGTAAAGGTCAGATTTACAAATAAATCATTTAGCATGAATAATGTTAGCTATTCACCTGGAACCCTTATTTTGACTCGGGCAGGTAATGAGAGTCTAAAAGCTTTTGATTCGATTATTACAACTGGAGCTGTACAATTTAATCGTCCGGTAATGGCAGTGAAATCCGGAATGGTAACAAGTGGAGTTGATTTTGGGTCTAACAAAGTTTCATTTATGGAGAAACCAAAAATCGCTGTTTTATCGGGTTCTAATGTATCTTCACTTAATTTTGGAGCTATATGGCATTTTTTAGAACAACAAATAGCATATGATATAACGATAATTGATTCTTCATATTTTTCGAAAATACAATTGCATAAGTATAATGTAATCGTTCTGCCAACTGGACATTATGCAGATCTGCTTGATAAAAAGCAATTGAGCAAGATGAATACCTGGATTGAAGAAGGAGGCAAAATAGTAGCCATTGGCTCAGCAATTTCTGTATTTGCATCTTCTGATGAATTTAAAATATCTAATTATGAGAATGAGAAAATGGAGGCAAACGACAAAAAAAGAAACGATTCACTAAGAAAGGAAACTCGATTATTGTCATATGATCAAAGGGAAAGGAATCATTTATCCAGTTCAGTTCAGGGTAGCGTTTTTAAAACGACCCTGGATCATACGAATCCTCTTGGGTTTGGCTATTTAAATTCATATTATAGCCTTAAAACTAATGGAATCAAATATGCTTATTTAAAGAATGGTTATAATGTTGGTGTTATTAAAAATAAAACCGATAAGATAAGTGGCTTTGTGGGAAAGAATGTTCTAGCCGGAATTGATGATTCATTGGTTTATGGTGTAGAGAAAAAAGGTAAAGGATCTCTTGTTTATTTGATAGATGATCCGCTATTTAGAAATTTTTGGGAGAACGGTAAACTTCTCTTCAGTAATGCCATTTTTATGGTTGGGAACGATTAATTTAATATAAAGTATATACAGTCAATATGGATAATGCACCGATGTTTACCAATGATACAATCGTATTTGGTTTGTT
>CAYMKR010000127.1:0-7023 GCA_964390865.1 uncultured Flavobacteriaceae bacterium
ACACAGCATCCTTTACCACAAATAAAATGGCTGACCATGGTTATTCTCTTGGAATTGTATACCTAGTTTGGATATTAATTGTAGCATTATTATATCCACTCTGCAAAAAATACATGAAATATAAACTCAATAATCCCCAAAAGTGGTGGTTGAGTTATTTGTAAAAAAACGATGATAAAAACGCTTTGAATCTTGAACCTAAACTTTAATTATGAGAAATTTAATAATGCTCGTTTTGATACTAATCTTATCCTGTAAGGAGCAAAAACAAAATGACAACTATTTGGGTATTGTAAACATAGAAATTAGCGGAGATAAAAAAGCCATCCCTCATTTTGAAAAAGGACTTCTGTTATTACATAGTTTTGAATATTCAGATTCACGGGAAGCATTTATAGATGCTCAATTAGAGGATCCAAATTTACTTATGGCTTATTGGGGAGAGGCAATGACTTACAATCATAGTTTGTGGACAGAACAGAATTTTGACAAAGGAATTGAAGCCCTTAATAAATTAAAAGAAGTTGAAAATAATGTGGAGATTTCAGAACTTGAAAGTGATCTGATTGGTGCGGTAAGAGTTTTATATGAATCGGATTCAGTAAAAGTTAAAAGAGATGAGAATTATGCTCTAAAAATGTCTAATCTCTACAAAAAATATCCTGACAATCATGAAGTTGCGGCCTTCTATGCACTTTCTCTTTTAGGTTCTGTTGAGGATGGTCGAGATGAAATTATCTACGGCAAAGGTGCTGAGATTGCCCAAGGTATCCTGGAAGAAAACCCTAAACACCCTGGCGCATTGCATTATGTGATTCACTCCTATGACGATCCGGAGCATGCTGAATTAGCCCTTTCAGCTGCCGATTCTTATGCTGTTGTTGCACCTGATGCCAGCCACGCACTTCATATGCCTTCTCATATTTATATGGCTTTGGGAATGTGGGATAAGGTGGTGAGCAGCAATGAAAATTCCTTTCAAGCCAGTATCAATAGAATGATTGCTAAAAATCTAGCTCCAAATGGAAGAGGATATCATGCATACCATTGGTTGGAATATGGTTACCTGCAACAAGGCAGAATTGAGGATGCAAAAAAAATGGTGCTTGACATGGAAGGCTTTATGAAGGCCGCTCCAAATCAATATTCAAGATCACATATGGTTTATCTTAAAGGTACTTATTTGGTTGAATCCGAAGACTGGAATAGTGAAGTAGCGGATATCCTGGTGGATATTGACGATTTAAATGTTGTTACGAGATCAAAATTCAGGTTTATTGAAGGAATGAAAGCTTTTAAGACCAAAGATAAAGCGTCTTTAGACCTGGTAATTGAAGAGATCAAAAAAGACTATGACAAAGAATCCTATTTAGTCAGTTATGACGATGCCCCCTTATGTTCCGGTGCCAGTAGATATGTAACATCTCCATCGATGCTTGTTAGAACAGAGATAATGATGCATCAATTGAAAGCCCTAAAGAACATTCTTGATAACAATACTAAAGAGACTGAAATTCATTTAAAAAAAACAATTGCTCTTGAAAAAAACTTAAGCTTCAGCTTTGGGCCACCAGTGGTTCAAAAACCTACCAATGAACTTTATGCGGATTGGCTTTATGCTCAGGGACGAATCAAAGATGCTCTTTTACAATATGAGGCAACGCTTAGCCGAACTCCAAAAAGGTCTAAATCATTGCAAGGAGTCGAAGCCTGTAAAAAAATGTATTCTCAATTGGCACAAGTGATGCACTAATCTGACACACTGTTAATTCCAAATTCAGAAAATTATGCCCTCCTAATAAGTTTAGTGATATTCTTTCTAAGGATAAATTTTTATATATTTACCCAAACTTATTTGCCGCCATCTTATTCATATTTCCTTCACACTTTCTTTTTTTACAGGAACGAACAGATGCAGTAATGCTAGAAGATTAAGTATGGACAGAAGAAAGGCCCTTAGAAATTTAGGCATCTTGACAGGAGGCATGGTATTGCTACCATCTTGTGAATTTTCGGAAGAAAAAGTGAGTTTAGCTTTAAATAAGTTAAAGATTAAAGCTTCAGAAGAATCTTTAATGAAAGAACTTGTAGGTTGTTTCATCCCGGAAGGAGATATTCCTGGAGCAGCTTCTCTCAATGTCCATGATTTTGTTTGGATTATGGTAGATGATTGCATGAATGAAGAAAACCAAACAAATTATTTGAATGGCCTAAAAACCTTTGATCCATATGTCAAAAAAGCAGCGGGAAAATCATTTTCTGGCTTAAACCAAAAGGAACGTGAAAAAGCGTTGCTAGGCATACTAGACATAGATGCTGAAAATTCTGATCAATCCGCAAAAGACGTATACTTATTTGTATCTCAATCTAAAGGATTAACTGCTTATGGATACATGCAATCTAAATTTATTATGAAAGAAATTATGCCATACAGCTTAATTCCTGGAACTTATGGACCTTGTGAATCAATTGATAACAGCAAAAGAATAAATGTAAATGGCTAATTTCAATACAGAAAGTAACGATAAAAATACCTATGATGTAATCGTAATAGGTTCTGGTATGAGCGGAGGTTGGGCTGCTAAAGAATTCGCTGAAAAAGGATTTAAAACCTTAGTCATTGAACGAGGCCAGGAAGTCAAACACAATGTAAATTACCCTACTACGAATAAGAATCCTTGGGAATTTAAACATCGAGGTAATATTCCCGAAGATATAAAAGAAGAAAATCCAATTGCAAGCAAGTGCTATCTATTCAGAGAAGATGCAGCACATTTTATATCAAAAGACAATGAGCATCCATATATTCAGGAAAAACCTTTTGACTGGATTAAGGGTTATCAAACAGGCGGAAAATCATTATTATGGGCCAGGCAAACCCAAAGGTTAAGTGACTATGATTTTGAAGGGCCTGATAGAGATGGATTCGCTGTTGACTGGCCAATTAGATACGCTGATTTAGATCCTTGGTATAGCCATGTCGAAAAATTCGTAGGAATTGCAGGAAATAAGGATGGTCTTGACGTTCTGCCAGATGGTGAATTTCTACCTGGTATGAAATTAAATTGTATTGAAGAACACTTTAAATCATCAGTTGAAGAAAATTATGAGAACAGACACGTTATTAGTGGACGATGTGCTCATATAACCGAGAATCGAGAAATTTTCGCCCAACAAGGAAGAGGGCAATGTCAATATAGAAATCTTTGTCAGCGTGGATGTCCTTTTGGTGGTTATTTCAGCAGTAATTCAAGTACTTTGCCATGGGCAATGAAAACCGGAAATTTGACCATGGTCCATGATTCTGTGGTTGAATCTATTATTTATGACGAAGAAAAAAGTAAGGCCTCAGGTGTCATTGTTATAGATGCAAATACAAAGGAGAAAAAAGAATATTATGCCTCGATAGTTTTTGTAAATGCAGGAACCTTGAACACCAATCTTATCCTATTAAATTCAAAATCTAATCGTTTTCCTAACGGACTAGGTAATGATAATGACCTACTTGGAAAATTCATCGCTTTCCATAATTACAGAGCCCGAGTTTTTGCTGATTATGAAGGTTTTGAAGACAAGCACACAACAGGGCGAGAACCAACCAATGCTTATCTACCAAGATTCAGAAATATCAAAAAACAAGAAACAGATTTTCTTAGAGGATATGCTATAACTTTTAATGCTCACAGACAAATAATTCAAGAGACCGATGGGATAGGTCAATCTCTAAAAAATGGTCTTCTGAATCCAAAATATGGCATATGGCAGGTCTCTGCGCACATGATGGGTGAGACTATCCCTAAAGAAGCAAGTCAGGTAACTTTAGACCCGAATAAGGTTGATGACTGGGGTATTCCATTGCTTAGGGTTAATGTAGAATACGATGATAATGATGAAAAAATGATCGAAGACTTTTATACAGAACTTACAGAGATGTTTGAAAAAGCTGGGTTTAATAATATTCGCACAAACGACTCAAAACAGGCTCCGGGATTAGATATTCATGAAATGGGCGGGGTCAGAATGGGAAAAGACCCGAAAACCTCATTATTAAACAAATGGAACCAGCTACATACCTGTAAAAATGTCTATGTAACTGATGGCTCTTGTATGACCTCAACATCTACTCAGAATCCGTCATTAACTTATATGGCCATAACCTCCAGAGCCTGTGATCATGCGATTAAAGAATCAAAAAAAGTAATATAAGCCAGAATTGTAGTTATTGTTCTTCAAATTATTTAACTTAGTTATTTGTCACCATCACTACAAAAAAGAGACTCATGAAAAAATCAATACTTTACCTGCTCTTAATTATAAATTTCAGTATGTTTTCTCAACAAGTTGAACTAAAACTTGCTGCGGATGCTTGGCCTCCTTTTACAAATGTAGAGGGTGAAAAATCAATTCTGACTAACCTTGTTAAGGAAGCACTAATAAGAATGAACACGGCTGCTAGTATTGAAATAATTGAATTCAGTGACGTGTTAAGTGAAATTGAATCCGGAAAATTTGACGGGTCCCCTGCCCTTTGGGTAAGTGATGAAAGAAAAGAAAAGTATTTTTTTTCCAAACCTTATTTATACAACCAATTGGTTTTGGTTGGAAGAAAAGGAAGTGACGTTAGCCAAAGCTCATTTGCCGAATTAAGTGGTAAAAAAATTGGGGTTATTGATAATTACGCCTACGGAAATTTTGGAGACAATGATGAAATCACAATTGTTTCTGATGCGAACAATCAAAAAAATCTGGAAAATTTACTTTCTGACAAAATAGATTATATGCTGGTTGATGCCTTGTTAATTCAATATATGTTAAAATATCAGTTGAATGATGCAACACAACATTTGGCCATAGGTCAAAAACCATTATTGGTAAAACCATTGCATTTTGCCCTGGGTAAAAATGTTGAAAATGCAGAAGAAATATTGAATCAATTTAACGAGGAAATTGAAAAAATGATCGTGGATGAAAGCTTCAACAGAATATTAGAGCTAAACTGGATTAAAGCAGATATTGACGGCGATGGCGCAATGGAATTAGTACTTGGTAGTAATATGGCTGGAACTTCTGCTCCGCAAAACATCTATGGTTTAATGATGGATAATACTTATAAAGACAAAAATGGCCCTCAGCGTTATTATGTTGACGGCAAGCTTTATGAAGATTGGGATAATATTCCTAAAAGTTACAAACTGGACCTTGTTGAAGACAAAACACCTAGTGAAGAAGATACTTATATCAGATTGGATTTTTAAGATTTAAACTATTTAAAACTTCCCTGCCTTGGTTCTAAGCCTTGGCAGGTTTTTTTTTGCTAAATTTATAAGGTGATGCACTGAAGTTTAATATTAAATCTTATGCCGCCATGGAATTGTCAGAAGTTTTAAAAGAATTAGAATCTTATGGAGATGAAAGAACTAAGAATACCTTTTTAAGACATGGCGCTAAAGAACCCTTTTTTGGTGTCAAGGTTGCCGATTTAAAAAAGATTCTAAGGAAAACAAAAAAGAACCATGACTTATCTATTTCTCTGTATAAAACTGGAAATTCAGATGCCATGTATCTTGCCGGCTTAATGGCAGATGAAAAACAAATAAGCAAAGAAGAATTAAACGAGTGGGTACAGGGTGCTTATTGGTATTATTTAAGTGAATATGCGGTTCCGTGGGTTGCCGCAGAAACTCCTTTCGGATTTGAATTGGGATTAGAATGGATTCGTTCAGAAGTGGAAACCATCTCTTCTGCCGGTTGGTCAACCCTTTCAAATTATGCGAGTGTGAATGATTCGGTTGATTTGGAAATGTATTCGTCTTTGCTTGATGAAGTTGAAAACACTATTCATGAAACAAAAAATAGAGTTAAATATACAATGAACGGTTTTGTTATTGCCATTGGAACATTTATACCGGAATTAACGGATAAATCTAAAAAAGTCGCAGAATCTATTGGAAAAGTAAGTGTTTTTATGGGAGAAACTTCATGTAAAGTTCCATTAGCTAAAGATTACATTGAAAAAAATGAAAACTCAGGAAGAATAGGTAAAAAAAGAAAGTCAGCAAGGTGTTAATTATCATATTCTATACCAATAAAAAAGGAAATCTTTGCAACCAAAATAAAAACTAGAAATATGAAAACCGCATCTATAGTCAATGATCTAATTTATAATGAATCCAAGCCAGCAATCTCTGTTCTGATGGAGACAGAAAACAGCAAAGAATTGCGAATTCTAATGAAAAAAGGACAATCAATGAAAGAGCATCAAACACCTTTTCCGATTGTCGTAGAAATTTTTGAAGGCACTATTGACTTCGGTGTTAACGAAGAAAAGCTACATCTAAAAAAAGGAGACTTAATCTCTCTTGAAGGCTCCATACCCCATGATTTGTTCTGTCTTTCAGACAGTATCATCAGACTTTCTCTGTCTAAAAAAGATAAACTTGAACGAGTCAAGAATGTAGTTAAAGTCTAGTTCTTAATAATTCTGCATTTACGCTGCCCTTTTAGGCAACAAATAATTAATCCTATCTTTGATAGAAATCTATTTAACTATGGCTAGTAAGGTTATAATTACCGGCACAACAGGAATGGTCGGCAAAGGAGTACTGTTAGAATGCATCGATCATCATTCCGTAGAACAAATTCTTTTGGTTAACCGTTCCTCAGCAGGAATTGAACACCCAAAAGTCAAGGAAGTATTGGTCAAAGATTTCTTCGATTTATCCACAATAAAAAAAGACCTAAAAGGATATGATGCCTGCTTCTTTTGTCTTGGTATCACCTCAATTGGACAAAGTGAAGAGAGCTATGCTAAGATTACTTATGACCTTACTTTAAATTTTGCGAAAGCATTTATTGATGAAAATAAAGACAGTGTCTTTTGCTATGTAAGCGGAACGGGTACAGATAGTTCTGAAAAAAGCAGCACCATGTGGGCAAGAGTTAAAGGAAAAACAGAAAATGATTTACTGTCAATGGGTTTTAAAGGAGCCTATATGTTCAGACCAGGCTATATCCAACCATTAA
>CAYMKR010000128.1:0-6935 GCA_964390865.1 uncultured Flavobacteriaceae bacterium
TTTGTAGCCTTAACAATTACGCCTTATTTGGGATATATTTTTCTTCGTGAAAAAGAGGATAAAAAGAAAGGTAAAAAGAAACCTGCCAAAACCTTAGAGGAATCTGGAATCTTTAAATTTTATAAAAGAATGATTGATCCTCTATTGAATAACAAGTGGAACCGCTATGCTTTCTTTGGGATCAATATTTTTTTGCTAATAGCAACGTCTGCCATGTTTCTTACCAAACATGTGGCCGTTAAGATGCTTCCTTTTGATAATAAAAATGAATTTCAAATAATTGTTGACATGCCTGAAGGCAGCACATTGGAAAGAACTGACATGGTTATCAAAGAGATTTCCCAATATGTCAAAGAAAGTGAATTTGTTGAAAATTTTCAATCCTATACGGGAACCGCCTCCCCTATCACGTTTAATGGTCTTGTGAGACATTATGATTTAAGAAGTGGTTCAAATATTGCCGACATTCAAGTAAACCTCACAGATAAAAATGACAGAAAAGAACAAAGTCATTATATCTCTACTGTATTCCGGCCTGAAATACAAAAAATTGGAAAAAGGTTTGGGGCAAACATCAAAGTCGTAGAGGTGCCACCTGGGCCGCCTGTTTTATCCACCTTGGTGGCAGAGGTTTATGGTCCTGATCATAAAGAACAGATGAAAATTGCAGAGCAACTTAAAGGAAAGTTTACTGAAGTTGATGATGTTGTTGATGTTGACTGGATGGTTGAAAGTGATCAAACAGAATACAATTTCATCATTGACAAGGAAAAAGCCATGTTAAATGGAGTAACTCCGATGCAAATCGTCAAAACAATGGAAATGTCATTAGCTGATAAACCTATCGGAAAAATGTACAGGGACCAGGCAAATAATGACATAGGTATAGTGCTCAAATTTGAAGACAAAGAAAAAGTTACAGCGGCTGACCTAATGCAATTTAAAGTACTATCTAATAAAGGGTTAGTGATTCCGATTGGAGATCTGATTCACTTGAAAAAAGATACTATTCAGAAGAGTATCATGAGAAAGAACCAAAGAAGGGTTGTTTATGTTACCGCTGATATGGCTGGAGCTCTTGAAAGCCCAGTATATGCCCTGCTTTCTTTATCAGACCTTCTGGGAGAGATCGATATGCCTGCTGGATATACTTTACAGGAAGAGTGGAATCAGCAACCACAGAATACGAATGAATACACTGTAAAATGGGATGGAGAATGGCAAATAACCTTCGAGGTATTTAGAGATTTAGGCGCAGCATTTGCTGTGGTAATCATCATTATTTACGTATTGTTGGTAGGTTGGTTCCAAAGTTTTCGATCTCCTGTTGTCATGTTGATGGCTATTCCTTTATCACTCATCGGAATTATTCTAGGGCATTGGGTATTTGACGCCTACTTTACGGCTACCTCAATGATTGGCCTTATCGCTTTAGCCGGAATTATGGTCAGGAATTCAGTGCTTCTTGTTGACTTCATAAATTTGAGGATACAAGATGGAGTCGATTTAAGACAGGCAGTAATTGAAGCCGGGGCAGTTAGAACTACACCTATTTTACTGACAGCTGGAACCGTAGTGATTGGAGCAATAGTGATGCTATTTGATCCAATATTCCAAGGGCTGGCTATTTCCCTTTTAGGAGGTACAATTTTTTCTACTTTTTTAACACTACTAGCTGTTCCTCTTCTTTATTATTATTTAGAAAGAGGGAAAAATAAAAATAAAAACTAATTATTATGAAATTACTAATAATCACAGCAGTCAAGTCATACGAGAAGCAAGCCGTACAATTATTTAAACAGGCAGGTATACTGGCTTTTAGTAATACTGACATCAATGGCTTCAAAGCAATAGATCAAGAAGACCTCATTGATAATTGGTTTTCTAATTCAACTGAAAATGTAAAGTCCATTCTCTTTTTTACATTTTCAGAAGAAAACAAAATTGACAAATTACTTATTGAAATGGCTCAACTCAATAAACAAATTGAAAGTGACAACCCGCTCAGGGCCATTGTCTTAAATATAGAAAAATATCAATAAAAATTAAATATTATGATGAATAGATATATCAATGCCATTGCCGGAAGTTTTATACTGATAAGTTTGTTACTTGCTCATTTTGTGCACCCAAATTGGATTTGGTTCACCGCCTTTGTAGGGGTAAATCTTTTGCAATCTGCTTTCACAAACTGGTGCCTAATGTCAGTAATTCTAAAAAAAATGGGCGTGAAATAAAGAGTTAAAAACCTTGATTATTAATCTTTTAAGCTCCTTTAAGATTTAATTTACTACATTTGAGACGTATTAATTAGAATCATTTGCTATGAAAAAATTATTACTGTACTCTATTGTATTTTCATTCTTTACATTTTTGACTCATGGTCAATCGAATTCTAGCGCCAAGAATACTTCTTGTATACATGGCCCAGGTTATTGGAAGAATCACTCTGAATGTAAAGGAAAAGGAACCAAAAGAGATAATACATGGGACCTTATTCAGGGATTTGATAAAAATGGAAACGAGTCTTTTGGAGAACAAACTATTTTCTTCAAATCCAATCAAGATTATTGTGAAGTATTTGATACAAATCCAGGTAAAGGAGGTAAATACTATATTTTGGCTCATAAATATATTACTGCTGAATTAAACATACTGGCAACTCCGAATACAGTTAACAAGGATAATATTTTTGGAGAATCGACAAATTTTTTAAATACCTATACTCCAGAGCAGGTTGATCAAAATAAGGCCCTTCAAAAGGAGAGTGTTAGGTTATCAAGTGAGCTTGCGAGTTTTAGCAAAAGACTCAACTGTGATGATATAGAAAATCCAGTTATAGGAACCTTATCTTCACCCGTAAATATAGACTATACCTCGATGACCTTGAATTGGTCGGCTGCAACAGACAATGTTGGTGTAACTAATTATAGAATTTATAAGGATGGTGTTTTAGAGGGAGAGCTTGGAAATATTTTGACTTATAATGTGACAGGATTGAATCCTGCAACAACATATAGTTTCTTTATTACCGCTTTGGATGCAGAAGGTAATGAGAGTACTAAAAGCAATACTGTTCAAGGTACTACTCTTTCTATTCCAACGGGTAAAACGATTACCATGACCACAATTTCCCAAAGTACGAATTGGTCGCCTAAGAGCGTTGTAAATTCAAGTGGGACTTTAACATGGGTGGCTACTAATAAAAATATTGGTTATTTAATAGAGACTGAAGACGATCCAACATTTGATTTCAGTGGCAATGATGGAACTCCAATAATTATTTCTCTAATTAGTTCAGATGGGTTTTCAGGCTTGACAAAATTAGATGTATGGAATGATAATGAGGTTGGAAGCGAATTAACAGTATTAAATGTTGATGAGGCTTCCTCCTTAACTAAATTGAATACTAGATATAACCTATTAAAAGAATTAGATTTAAGTCAAAATACAGTTTTAACTGAGTTAGTTGTTAGAGGTAACCAACAACTATCCTCTGGAACATTAGATATCTCAAATAATCTATTACTTACTTTTATTCATGCTGACGCTACTCAATTGAGCTCTATCAGTTTGATCAACAATATAGCCTTGGATAATGTAAAGCTTTATGATGCTAATTTTCCATCATCGGTATTAGATCAGATAGTAATTGATTTAGATTCTCATGGATTATCAGATGGAAATTTAGAGATTAGATCAAATCCCGGAAAATTAACAAATGTATCTTTCGATGCTTATACTAGTTTAATAGCTAGAGGTTGGAAAATAGATGTAGATGCTCCGCCATCAGGTGCTGAGACAGAATCTCCAGTAATTGGAGTTTTAAATACAGCTAGTGACATTACTTCATCAACAGTAACTTTGAATTGGTCAGCGGCTACGGATAATATAGGTGTTACTAATTATAAGGTATATGCTAATGGTTTTCTGAATACTCAACTAAGAAATGTCCTAACTTATCAAGTTACTGGCCTTACAGCCAATACGAACTATAGTTTTTATATAACTGCTTTAGACGCTGCTGGTAATGAGAGTTCTGCAAGTAATACTATACAGACCAGTACAATACAAGAAAATAAGGGCAATTCAATTTCTTTAACCACGGTTTCAGCTAGTGAAACTTGGTCACCGCAAAGAGTTACTAAGAGTGGGGCAGCTTTAACCTGGAAAGCAACTAATGGGGTTATTGGCTCAATTAACCCATCAAGTCAGTCAGGAAGCGACCCTGTGTTTAATTTTAAAGCTAATGACGGTACTCCTATTTTGGTTACAGCAACTAGTAGTGATGGTCTTAAAGGCTTGAGTCAATTAGATTTTTGGAATGATAATGCAACTGGTAGTGAAATAACTAATTTAGATGTCAGCAATGCAACTTCCCTAAGCAGACTAAATACAAGATATAATTCGCTAACAAGTATAGACCTTACTCAAAACACAGTTTTAACCGAACTTGTAGTTCGAGGAGATCAACAACTTTCTTCTGGGACACTAGATATTTCAAACAATCCTTTGCTTTCTTTTATTCAAGCTGACGCTACTAAATTGATTTACATCAGTTTAACAAACAATAAAGCCTTAAATAATGTAAAGTTATATGGTGCTGATTTTCCATCATCAGTATTGGATCAGATAGTAATTGATTTAAATTCTCATGGCTTATTGGATGGAAATTTAGAGATTAGAGGAAATCAAGGGGATTTAACAAATGCATCTTTCGACGCATATGCTAGTTTAATATCTAAAGGTTGGTCAATAGATGTGGAGGCGCCTGTTGAAAATAATATCACTTTATCCAAGGTAGACATTTATCCAAACCCAGTGTATAGCAATAATCAGGTTTCATTTAAATCAACATCAAGCGGTACTGCTGAGGTAAAATTGTTTGGGTCTAATGGTCAGATTATAGGAACCTTATTCTACGGAGAAACCACAAAAGAGAAAGATTATGTATTGGACTATGACTTAAATAAATTAGGACAAGGGCTTTATTTTGCTGTATTTAAGATTGGCGATGAAATCATTAGAAAAAAAATATTAGTGACAAAATAGCTGTTTACCTTTTAAATCAATCTCCACAATCTCCTCAGTTTTTCTTATTTTTGTAGAGAATTTGATTTTAAATGGCTAAAAGAATTATATCGCTGATTTTAGTAATGAGTCTGGTGCTTCCTATGAGCATTGGATTAGCTCATGCCTTTCATCAACATGAGAATGAGCGATGCCTCGCTCAAAATGAAAGTCATTTCCATGCTGAAACAACCGATTGTGACCAACTACACTATTTTAGCCAGACTATAGATGCAGGAGGTTCCATATTCAATGAAACTTCACTTAGCGAATTCAATCTTCAAGATCAAGTTTATTTTGAGTTGAGAATCATAGACTCTTTTCCAAAAGCAGATCTAGATCGAGGCCCTCCAGTTATCAATGTATTTTAAGCTATTAAAACTTAATATTTACATTGATAATACTATTTAAATGAAAAGATATTCTATCTATTTATTACTAATTGTGATACTTTCATCCAATGCATTGTGGTCACAAAACAGCATCAAAGGAACAATCATTGATGAAATTCAGGTTCCAGTGATGGGCGCTGATATCTATATCGAACAATTGCATATTGGAACCACCTCAGACGAAAATGGTAATTTCGAATTGCAAAACATACCTCAAGGATCACATAAACTTAGCCTAAGTTTTGTTGGGTTTAATACCCAAAATATTGAGATTAACCTGGCTTCATCAAACATTGAATTGAATATATCACTAGTCCCATCGGTATTTCATATGGATGAAGTCATTGTATCTGCACCTTTCAATAAATTACAGAGTGAAAATGTAATGAAAATCGAATCGAAAAGTATTGAAACGCTGAGAAAAACTGGGGCACCTACTTTAATGCAAAGCATCAGTACTATTGCAGGAGTTTCTGAAATAACCACAGGTACAGGTATCGGTAAACCAGTCATTAGAGGTTTAAGTGGCAATAGGGTTCTTGTTTACACCCAAGGGGTTCGACTTGAAAACCAGCAGTTTGGCAATGAACATGGACTCGGCATGAATGACTCTGGTATTGAAAGTGTTGAAGTAATTAAAGGCCCTGCCTCGCTTCTTTATGGTTCGGATGCTTTAGGAGGCGTCTTATATTTGAATCCTGAAAAGTTTGCCTATCAGGATGAAACAAAGATAGAGTTGAGTCAAAACTTTTATTCTAACACCCTAGGTAGCAACACTTCTCTTGGGTTTAAAACCTCAAAAAATAAATTAAAACTAATCTTCCGTGGTGGCTACAATAGCCATGCTGATTATCAAATTCCTGATGGAGACAAGGTAACAAATACAAGATTTACCGAAAAGGACTTTAAAGCTGGAATTGGTTTAAATTTAGATCAATTCGTGACAGAATTCAGATACAATTACAACCAATCAGAAATTGGGATCCCAGAAGGAATAGGCGAACAAACAAGTTCAAGATCGGTCGAATTACCCTATCAGGACTTAGAAACACATATATTAAGTTTGCACAACCATTTTTACTTGAAGGAATCAAAAATTGATTTCAACTTAGGGTACATCATTAATAATCGTAAAGAATTTGAAGAGGAGCATGACCATGATGAAGACCACGAAGATGAAGAGGAGGATCATGAAGGGCCTGCTCTAGACATGAACCTTAAAACCCTCTCCTACGATCTTAAATACAACTTTGCTAAAATGGGTAAATTTGAGACCATTGCAGGTGTACAAGGTATGTATCAGGTCAATAAAAATTTTGGGGAAGAAATACTCATTCCTGACGCCGTAATTAATGATTTTGGAGTATTAATGACTAGTACCATGAAAATCAATGAAATACACTCTCTCCAGGGCGGAGTTCGTTTTGACTATCGAAATTTACAATCTGATCCCTATGAAATTGAAGAACCGAT
>CAYMKR010000129.1:0-6922 GCA_964390865.1 uncultured Flavobacteriaceae bacterium
CAACGATTGTTTCTGTATGTATACCCTTTGAATCAGTATGTCCTTCAATCATTACATCAATGCTTGGTTCTGCCTTGATTACATCCGCTAGCTTAGTAAGCAATGAATGTGCTTTTGAGCTTACCGTGTAACTTCCTGATTTGAATAATAAACTGTCAGCAACAGAGATCATTACAACAGTCTGGTCTATTTTCACTTCAATATCACCGTCATTATCAATGTTGTTTTCATTGATTGATTGTTCCAAATTATATGAAATAGCAATATTCATAGAATCCTTAAGTGTTTTTGCTCCTTCCAAAGTTTCTGGAGGTAATTTTGCTAAAGTTTCCTGAAGTTTAACTTTCATGTTTTTAGACATAACTGCTGAGTTGTCAGCCAATAAATCCATTTTTTGGTTGTTACTGTCCGCTAAGTTAGCGTTGTCTGATTGCAAAGAATTTACCTGAGCGTTGTATACGTCAACTCTTTTCTCAATTTTTGCCATTTTTGTTTCTAATTCATCTTTTTCAACTGTTGTCTTCTGCAATTCTCCCCTTGTCTCCATCAAATCTTCCTCTAATTGCACGTATTTCTTCTTAGATACACATGACATGATTAAAGTGGTCATTACTAATAGTGTAAGAATTTTTTTCATCATAATTTAAATTTAGGTTACTTTAGTTTTAGTGATTTATTTTTGAACATGAATGTTGATTAGTTCCTGTTCGTTAAATTTTAATATGGTGCAAAAGTAACAGTGAAATCTAAAGAGAATCTTAGTATTTTATTGATGTTAATAAAAATTGGCTCAATTCTTTAAATTAATTTTGAAAAACGATGTGTTTATGGCATAAGTAGATAGGATTATAAAATAAAAAAGGATTTGAGTATGAGTCAAATCCTTTTTTACAATCTATAATTATTCAATTTTTTAAATCCCGGGCAGTTCTCCTTGGCCTTTGATTGGAAGATTGCTAGATCCCATAAGGAAAACATCAGCCTCACGAGCCGCTTCTCTTCCTTCGCTAATGGCCCAAACGATTAGAGATTGACCTCTCCTCATATCACCAGCAGTGAATATATGAGGTACATTTGTTTGGTAATTATTAGCCTTAAAATTTGTCCTTGCATCTAGTTCCAAACCTAACTGATTACTTAAGGTGTTTTCAGGACCTGTGAATCCAAGCGCTAATAAAACAAGATCACATGGCCAGGTTTTTTCAGTACCGGGTCTTTCTATTAATTCAGGTCTTTCACCAGGAACTAATTTCCATTGAACCTCGACAGTTTTTAAAGCGATCAATTCATTCTTGTCGTTGGTAACAAATTCTTTTGTGTTGATTAACCAGTTTCTGTCGCAACCTTCTTCATGTGATGAGGACGTTTTAAGTTGTAATGGCCAAAAGGGCCAAGGTGTTGTATCGCTTCTGCCTAGAGGTGGTTTAGGCATAATCTCAAAATTAGTTACAGATTTTGCACCTTGACGATTAGAAGTTCCAACACAATCTGATCCAGTATCACCACCACCAATAACAATAACATCTTTTCCTTCTGCAGTGATCAAGTCTCCTTCGAATTTGCTTCCAAAAAGATTCTTGGTTTGTTGGGTTAAAAATTCCATAGCCTGCTCAACACCATTAGCATCAATTCCTTTTGTTGGAAGAGATCTGGCTTTTGTGGCACCTCCACAAAGCACCATTGCATCAAAATCTTCTAGTTTTTCAAGAGGAAAATTTTTGCCGATATGTGCATTTGTTATAAATGAGATTCCTTCTTCTTCCAAGATGGCTATTCGTCGATCAATGATTCCCTTCTCCATTTTAAAATTTGGAATCCCATATCTTAAAAGGCCTCCAATCTCATCATCTCTTTCAAATACTGTTACGAGATGACCAGCTCTGTTTAGCTGCTGTGCAGCTGCTAATCCTGCAGGGCCTGAACCAACTACAGCAACTGTTTTTCCTGTTCTTTCTTTAGGAGGATGGGCAATAATCCAGCCTTCTTCAAATCCTTTTTCAACGATGTTCTTTTCAATGTTTTCAATTGAAACAGGATCTTCAATCAATCCAAGAACACAAGCTTTTTCGCAGGGTGCAGGACATAGCCTTCCCGTAAATTCAGGAAAGTTATTCGTGGAATGTAAAATGTCTAATGCTTTTTGCCATTCTCCTTTGTATACCAAATCATTAAAATCGGGAATCAAATTTCCAAGTGGGCAGCCACTGTGACAAAATGGAATTCCACAATCCATGCATCTGGATCCTTGTTTTTTAAGCTCGCTCTCTGGAAGAGGAATGGTAAATTCTTTATAATTCGCAAGCCTCTGCTTTACAGCTTTATTTTTCTCATCAATTCTATCGAACTCAATAAATCCTGTTATCTTTCCCATAATTAAACTGTTTGTTTTGCTTCTGATTCTTCCGCCAACCTCTCGAGTGCTTTTTTATAATCTGTAGGTATAACCTTGATGAAATGATTCAATTGATTATCCCAATTTTCCAGTATCATTAATGCTTTCGTGCTTTCTGTGGCATGGTAATGATTTTGGATGAGTTCAAATAATTCTTGAGCATCAGAAACCGAAGGTTTTTCAAGTTCTACCATTTCCATATTACATAAACCATTTTCAAATTTCTTTTCAGGGTCATAAACATAAGCTATACCTCCGCTCATACCTGCCGCAAAGTTTCTTCCCGTGCTGCCAAGAACAACAACCTTTCCACCGGTCATATACTCGCATCCATGATCACCAACACCTTCAACTACTGCAGTAATTCCTGAATTTCTTACACAAAATCTTTCTCCTGCTACACCATTAATATAAGCTTCACCTTTTGTGGCTCCGTAAAAACAAACATTACCAATGATGATATTCTCGTCAGCAATAAAAGTTGCCTTTTCAGGTTTCTTAACGATGATTTTAGCACCGGATAAACCTTTACCCAGATAGTCATTGGTGTTTCCATCAACATTCAAAGTAAGTCCTTTGGTGGCAAAAGCTCCAAAACTTTGTCCTGCCGAACCTGTAAAATTGATTTGTAAAGTATTGTTTGGCAATCCATTAGCGCCGTATATTTTAGAGATTTCATTACTAATAATAGCACCAACTGACCTATCTGTATTTGCAATAGGATAATTTAATTGCATTTTTTCTTTCCTATAGATCGCTGGATGCGCATCTTGTATAATGCGGAAATCAATTACATTTTCTATGTCGTGATGCTGTTTTTCAGTATTTCTGATTCCTTTTTCATGATAGTCTGATGGTTGATATAAGATTCCAGAAAGGTCTAGTCCCTGGGCCTTATATTGGTCAACGGCTGATTTAGCATTAATCTTTTGAGACTGACCAATCATTTCCTCAATCTTTCTAAACCCTAAAGAAGCCATGATTTCTCTCAATTCTTCGGCAACAAAATACATGAAGTTGATCACGTGCTCTGGTGTTCCTTTAAAGTTCTTTCTTAATTCAGGATCCTGTGTTGCAATTCCTACAGGACAAGTATTTAAATGACACTTTCTCATCATGATACAACCTGAAGCAACAAGTGGCGCCGTTGCAAAACCAAATTCTTCAGCACCTAGCAAGCAAGCTATAGCAACATCACGACCGGTTTTTAACTGGCCATCACATTCAAGTACCACACGACTTCTTAGATTATTTAATACCAGAGTTTGTTGCGCTTCTGCTATCCCAAGTTCCCAAGGGAGACCCGCGTGTTTTAAAGAGGTTAAAGGAGAAGCTCCTGTTCCTCCATCGAAACCAGAAACTAAAATTACATCTGCCTTGGCTTTAGCAACCCCTGCAGCAATAGTGCCAACGCCTACTTCTGAAACTAATTTCACATTTATCCTTGCCTCTCTGTTCGCATTTTTTAGGTCAAAAATTAATTGTGATAAATCTTCAATAGAATAGATATCATGATGCGGAGGAGGTGAAATTAACCCTACATATGGTGTTGAATTTCTAACTTCAGCAATCCAAGGAAATACTTTTTCGCCTGGTAATTGACCGCCTTCACCTGGCTTAGCTCCTTGAGCCATTTTGATCTGTATTTCTTTCGCATTGGTCAGGTAATTACTCGACACTCCGAATCTTCCTGAAGCTACTTGTTTAATCGCACTGTTTCTGCTATCACCGTTTAAATCTTTCCTAAACCTATTGAGATCTTCACCGCCTTCACCTGAATTACTCTTTCCTCCAATTCGATTCATGGCAATTGCAAGATTCTCATGTGCTTCACTACTAATTGAACCATATGACATAGCACCCGTTTTAAAGCGCTTGACAATTTCTGTCCAAGGTTCGACCTCTTCCACTGGAATCGGATCTAGATTGTGAAATTCAAATAATCCTCTAAGGGTCATCAGACTTTCACTTTGCTCATTAATAATTTTTGAATATTCGGCGTAGCTCTCTGTGTTATTGGTCCGAACGGCCTGTTGAAGTTTCGATACGGTGGTTGGGTTAAACATGTGTTTTTCACCGTTTCTTCTCCATCGGTAGTCTCCACCAATATCAAGTTTTAGGTTTTGATCTATTTTCGTATTGAAAAAGGCATTTTTATGTCTTTTGGAAATTTCTCTTTCGATTTCATACAGTCCAATTCCCTCAATTCTTGACGGCGTATTAGGAAAATATTTATTCGTAAATTTAGTATTCAGCCCAAGAATTTCGAAAATTTGAGACGCTCTGTAAGAATGCAATGTTGAAATTCCAATCTTATTCATGATTTTTAGAATTCCTTTCCCAATGGCTTTGTTGAAATTCTGAACCGCTTCTTCAGCATCAATACCTGAAATGACTCCTGAATTAACTTTTTCTCTGATAATTTCATTTACCATATACGGATTGATGGCACTGGCGCCATATCCGAAAAGGGTTGCAAAATGATGAGGTTCACGTGGCTCAGCAGATTCTATGATGATACCAAATTTGGAACGTTTTTTAGCATTATTCATGGAATGATGCAAGAAAGAACAAGCTAAAAGTGCTGGAATAGGTCCGTTAACCTTGTCTGCACCTCGATCGCTTAATATGACAATATTATAGCCACTTTCGACTGCTACTGTCGCCTTTTCAACAATTTGTTCAAGTGCTTTTTCTAAAGAATTCAAACCTCTTTTGATGTCATAAAGCATTGGGATTTCTATTGCTTTGTAATCAGGATGGTCGATATTCTTTATCTTGTCCAGATCGTCATTTGAGATAACCGGATTCTGTATTTTTAGTTTTTTACAATGATCTGAACTCGTCTCAAAGATATTTCTGTCAGCACCTATAGCAAGACTAATGTCTGTAATGATTTCCTCTCTAATTCCATCTAAAGGAGGGTTGGTAACTTGAGCAAACAACTGTTTAAAGTAGTTATACAGTAACTGATGTGTTTCTGATAAAATTGCTAGTGGAGTGTCAGTACCCATTGACCCAATGGTTTCTTTTCCTGTTTTACACATGGGGGTAATCAGGGTGTCGATATCCTCCATGGTATATCCAAACATTCTTTGTCTTGTTCTATAAGGAGTAAGCTCAATTGGGCATTTGTTACCCGTGTAAGGAACATCAGCAAGAGGTAAAAGGTTATCGTTTAACCATTTTCTGTATGGATGCGCTTTGGTCACTTCATTTTTTACTTCTTCATCCTCGATGATTTTTCCCGCATTCATGTCAACTAAGAACATTTTCCCGGGCTCAAGTCTACCATGTCTTACTACGTCTTCTGGTTTGATATCTAATACGCCAATCTCTGATGACATAATAACATAGCCTCCTTTGGTAACGGTAAAACGAGATGGTCTTAAGCCATTTCGATCTAGTAAAGCACCGATATAGTTCCCATCTGTAAACGGTACTGATGCGGGTCCGTCCCAAGGTTCCATGATGCAAGAGTTGTACTCATAAAAGGCCTTTTTCTGATCAGGCATATTATTATCTTTTTCCCAAGCTTCAGGAACCATCATCATCATCACTTCAGGTAATGAACGTCCTGTCATTAACAATAATTCAACCGCCATATCCATAGAGGCCGAATCAGATTTCTTTTCAAGGATGACCGGATATAGTTTTTTGATATCCTCGCCAAAGAGATCGCTATTCATCAATTCTTCTCTTGACTTCATACGGCTCACATTTCCTCTAAGTGTGTTGATTTCTCCGTTGTGGCACATAAACCTAAAAGGCTGTGCAAGATCCCAGGAAGGAGCTGTGTTGGTCGAAAATCTTTGATGTACAAGGGCTAATCTTGTGACAACATCAGGGTCAGAAAGATCAGAATAGTAGTTTCTTATATCTTCAGGAATCAATAAGCCTTTATAGATTAATGTGGTCGTTGAAAAACTGGGGATATAAAACTGTTTGGCATGTTTTAATTTGGAATCGTTTATTCTGTGTTCCGCAATTTTTCTTGCAGTATAAACTTTGGCGTTAAAGGCTAAGGATGACAATTCCTTGCCATTTTTTCCTACAAATATTTGATTAATTTTAGGTTCTGTTGACTCAGCGATATCGCCTAAGTGATCAGAATTCACAGGAACTTCTCTCCAGCCCAAAAGTTCAAGGCCTTGATTCTTGACTTCAGTTTCCAATACGTCAATACAGTACTTATATTGATTCAGACCTTTAGGCAAGAAAACCATTCCAACTGCATATTCGCCTTGTTTAGGTAAAACAAAATCACAAACTTTTTCAAAAAATTTGTGAGGGACATCAATAAGTATTCCGGCACCATCTCCAGTTTTTCCATCGGCGCTAACAGCTCCTCTATGCTCTAGTTTGATGAGTATTTCTAAGGCATCATGAATAATGCTATTGGTTTTTTCTCCATTAAGACTGCAAATAAACCCAGCTCCACAATTATCATGTTCAAATTCCGGTAAATATACACCCTGTTTTTCGTACGCCATAATTATTTAATTTTCACAAAAATAGCAAAATCTATAG
>CAYMKR010000130.1:0-6909 GCA_964390865.1 uncultured Flavobacteriaceae bacterium
GGTTATTATCTAACAACATTTCGATCTCATGCAAAAAACTAAAAGTTCTCGCGTCGGCAATTTCTTTTTTAAAATCACTTATTTTATCCAGGGTTGCATTCTGGGTTCCAAGAATTTTTGTCCCAAAATCTACCAAGGTTGTTATTTCATACTTATCTGAAGGCATGATCATAATTTCACTACCCGTCTCTTCATCCTTATAAGAAATAATTTCCTTTACCTCATAAACCTCTCTCTCCTCTTCCTGCTCTAGAATGCCTGCCTTCTCTAAAATTTCAACAAAATACTTAGAAGAACCATCCATAATAGGAGGTTCAGGAGCATTAATCTCAATGATAATATTGTCAATATCCAATCCAACAAGAGCTGCAAGAACATGTTCCGAAGTATTTATTATCACCCCGTTTTTTTCAATATTCGTACCTCTTTGGGTATCCGTCACGTAAATGGCCAAAGCCTCTATAGCAGGCTGCCCTTCTAAATCAGTTCTTATAAAAGTAAAACCAGTATTTGGGGCTGCAGGCTTAAAGGTCAATGATACTTTATTACCCGTATGTAAACCGATTCCTTCTAATGAAACCTCGTTTTCAATCGTTTTTTGGTTCATACCCATTATTTAATATTTTAATTATCCCTTTGTTTCTCAATATCATCTATCCGTGAGACCAATTTGGGGAAATTTCTAAAATGTACATACGATTTATTATAATCACTATATGGCATCGCAGGACTACCCTGAACAATTTCATTATCTCCAATTGATTTTCCGATACCAGATTGCGCCTGTATCCTCACATTATTGCCAATAGTAAGATGCCCTACTATTCCCACTTGTCCGCCAATTTTACATTCCTCACCTATTTTAGTAGAGCCAGCAATTCCGGTTTGAGCGGCAATAACCGTGTTTCTTCCTATTTCAACATTATGAGCAACATGAATTTGATTATCCAACTTAACTCCAGATCTAATTATTGTCGATCCTAAAGTTGCTCTGTCAATTGTAGTTCCAGATCCTATGTCAACATTATCTTCAATAATTACATTACCAATCTGAGGAATTTTACTGTAACCGCCTTTTTTATCCGGGGCAAACCCAAAACCATCACTCCCAATTATGCTGCCAGAATGAATCGTACATCCATTTCCAATATTACAGTCTGAATAAATTTTAGCACCGGAAAAAATGGTTGTATCATTCCCGATGACTGCATTATCACCAATAAATACATTCGGGTAAATTTTCACATTCTTCCCTACACGAACATTTTGACTTAAATAACTAAATGAACCTAAATATAAGTCTGCCCCATAAGAAGAAGTCTCATGAATAAAAACAGGTTGTTCAATTCCCGATTTATGCAGTTGTATATTGTTATAATATTCAAGTAATTTGGTAAAAGCCATATAAGGGTCCTCTACTTTAATCATAGTCAGTGACACCTCTTTTTCGGGCACGAACTTTTGATCAACAATGACCACCGATGCAGCGGTAACATAGAGCCAGGAATTGTACTTAGGGTTTGATAAAAAGGTTAGTGAGCCCTTCTCTCCCTCTTCAATTTTTGAAAGCTTGGAAACCTCTTCTTTAGGATTACCATAAACTTCTCCATTCAGGATTTCAGAGATTTGTTCAGCAGTGAATTTCAATCGTTGTGTTTTAATATGATAGTTGATTATTGCAAAAATACTAAAAATTAGCAATCCACATGAATTAATGCAATTTCTTTGGATAACATATGAAATACTTCTTAACAGTCATGGATAAGGCTTGGATACTAGCACTGTCTGAGGCTTGAACAATATCTTTTTGATCTCCATCCTTGTATAGAATTTCTATTTGCTCCGCTTCTGGGTTATAGGCCTTATTACTTACTGATCCGTGATAAACATAATAATCCACTTCTTGATCACTCAAATTTAAAGCCTTTTTGACTTTAGCTTTTATCTTTTGAAGATCACTTGTTTGAAACTGCTCATTTTTCATCTCAATCTTAGGCAGCCTTCTGTTTACAATAGAGATGCATAAATAAGAAAGTATCTTATCTTTATGAGAAGACCAATCTTTAATGGCTGACATAACATCGTAATCATCTAGTCGGCTAAATGCCTCTATTTTAGATCTGTCAAAGTTATTCTCGCTAATTTCACTTTCTAAAAAAACTTTCAGGGTTTTGCTGCAATGAACTTCCTCTCCATTTAATATAAGCTCTCTTGCCCTTTCAATAATTTTGACAAGCACTTTTTCAGCCACGATGCCTGTTTTATGAAGATAAACTTGCCAATACATAAATCTTCTGGCCATAATGAATTTCTCAACCGAGTAAATACCCTTGAATTCTACCACTAGTTGATCATCCTTTACATTCAACATAGTAATAAGTCTTTCAACATTAATATTACCTTCTGCTACCCCACTGTAAAAGCTATCTCTTTTCAAATAATCGAGTCTATCCATATCTAACTGACCGGATATCAACTGATTCATGAATTTTCTGTGATAATCACCTTTGAAAACCTTAATGGCAAGGTCGAGGGTTCCATTAAATTCATCATTTAATACTTCCATAAATATTAGAGAAACAAACTCATGACTAATACCCTTTATAAAAGTATGTTCCAAGGCGTGTGAAAACGGACCATGTCCTATATCATGCATCAATATAGCAATCGTTAGCGCCTCTTCCTCTTCAATACTTATCTCTATGTTTTTTATCCTAAGTATCTCCACCGCTTTTTGCATCAAATAAGTACAACCTAGTACATGATGAAAGCGTGTATGATGTGCACCAGGGTAAACCAAATAAGACAATCCCATCTGTGAAATACGCCTTAGTCTTTGAAAATAAGGATGCTCAATAATCTTATAAATCAGTGGGTTTCTTATTGCAATAAATCCGTAAATTGGGTCATTAAAAATTTTTAGTTTTTTCAAAATATTAACGTTGATTTTTGTACTTTTCAGAATTAATTGCGTTCCTTGCGTTACAAGATTATCAGCAAAAATAAAGGTTTAATTTAATTAATCATAGTTAATAAATTTAGAATGAGTTCAGGAAAAATACTTTGGGTTGATGATGAGATCCAACTTCTTAAACCCCATATGTTATTTTTGGAGAAAAAGAATTACGAAGTGACCCCATGTACGAATGGAGCGGATGCTGTTATAAGTGTAAGTGAGGAACAATTTGATGTGGTTTTACTCGATGAAAACATGCCAGGCTTATCTGGTCTAGAGACCTTAACTCAAATAAAAGAAAAACTACCCAACTTGCCAGTGATCATGATCACTAAAAGTGAGGAGGAATATATAATGGAGGAGGCAATTGGGTCAAAGATCGCCGATTATTTAATCAAGCCTGTCAATCCAAATCAAATTCTATTAAGTCTGAAAAAGAACCTTGATAATTCTAGATTGGTCTCTGAAAAAACAACTTCAAGTTACCAACAAGAATTCAGGAAAATCGCCTTGGATCTTGCGATGGTTAATACCTATGAAGATTGGGTTGAATTATATAAGAAACTGGTCCATTGGGAAATCCGATTAGAATCAATCGCGGATATTGGAATGATCGAGATTCTTGAAAGTCAAAAAGAAGAAGCAAACTCACAATTTTATAAGTTTATAAAAAACAATTATGCGGATTGGTTTCATGGGGATGACCGTCCAATTTTATCTCATACTTTATTCAAAGAGGTTATTGCGCCTCGGATTGAAAAGGATCCTGGTACCCTTTTAGTGGTTATTGATAATCTAAGGTATGATCAATTAAGAGTCCTAGAGCCTGTCATTAGTGAATACTACAAGTCAATTGATGAAAAATCTTTCTTTAGCATATTACCAACTGCAACACAGTATGCGAGAAATGCCATTTTCTCTGGATTAACTCCTTTGGATATGGAAAAGAAATATCCTCAATATTGGAAGAATGATACTGATGAGGGTGGAAAAAATATGTTCGAAAATGAATTTCTTACTGAACAAATTAAAAGACTTGGCCTTAATTTAAAACATGAGTATTATAAAATAACGGCAGTAAACCAAGGGCGCGAATTGGCGGCAAACTTCGCTAAAACACAAAAAAATGACCTTACAGTAATCGTCTATAACTTTGTTGATATGTTATCGCATTCTAGAACAGAAATGGATATGATCAAACAACTCGCAAGTGATGACAAAGCATATCGATCATTGACTTTAAGTTGGTTTAAAAATTCTCCTTTATTGGAAATTATACAAAACGCCCAGAGAATGGGTTTAAAGTTAATTATCACAACTGACCACGGAACTATAAACACTTCTAAACCATCGAAAGTGGTTGGAGACAAGCATATAAGTTCAAATCTTAGGTATAAAACAGGCAAAAGTTTGAGTTATAATGAAAAGGAAGTATATGAAGTAAAGGATCCTAAGGAAATTTTTCTTCCATCCTTAAATATCAGTAGTTCATTCATCTTTGCAAAAGAGGATTATTTCTTTGCCTACCCAAACAACTACAACCATTATGTCAAATATTATAAGAATACCTACCAGCATGGAGGTATATCCTTAGAAGAAATGATTATCCCGTGCATGACTTTTCAACCAAAATAAACCTGACTGACTTAACTTAGTTATTTATTATATTTTCACGAACAAATCCTCTTTTGGATGTTATGGCTTGTAAATATCTTCCATGGTCATTCAATTATGATGAATAAAGGTCTCGAATTTTTAAGAATTTAATACCTGTATTTCAAAGAATTTTATCAATTTTGCAAAATTAAATTTAAGCGAATCATTTAAACAATAATTTGATGAAAAAACATAATTTTAGTGCAGGTCCATGTATACTTCCTCAAGAAGTTTTGAAGAAGGCATCAGAAGCAGTTCTTAATTTTAACAATTTAGATCTTTCCTTGATAGAAATTTCACACAGAAGTGCTGATTTTGTCGAAGTTATGGAACATGCCAAGGATCTTGTTCTTGAGCTACTCGACTTAAAAAACAAAGGTTATTCAGCCCTTTTTTTACAAGGAGGCGCAAGTTTAGAGTTTCTAATGGTTCCTTATAATATTTTACCTGAAGACGGTAAAGCGACCTATATAAATACCGGGACCTGGAGTTCAAAAGCGATCAAGGAGGCCAGTCTTTTAGGAGAAGTTGAAGTTATCGCATCTTCTAAGGATACTAACTTTAATTATATTCCAAAAGGTTATTCAATTCCATCTGATGCTACTTATGTTCATTGTACAAGTAACAATACAATTTTTGGTACTCAAATGAAAGAATTCCCAAAAACTGATAAATTATTAGTTTGTGACATGAGTTCTGATATTTTTTCTCGCAAATTGGATTTTAGTCAATTTGACCTTATCTATGCCGGGGCGCAAAAAAATATGGGCCCTGCAGGAACAACTTTAGTCGTTGTAAAAGATGACATATTAGGAAAAACAGGAAGAAAAATCCCTTCTATGTTAGACTATCAAATACATATCTCTAAAGACAGCATGTTCAACACACCGCCAGTTTTTCCAGTATATGTTTCGATGTTGACTCTTGAATGGCTTAAAGGATTAGGAGGCATTGAAGGTATCGAAAAAATAAATGATGATAAAGCTGGTCTTCTATATAATGAAATAGATACGAATCCATTATTTAAAGGAGTTGCAAACAAGGAGGATCGTTCAACCATGAATGTTACTTTTGTTTTAACTGACGATAGTAAAAAAGATAAATTTGACAGTATGTGGAAAGCGGCTGGAATTAGCGGTATCAACGGACACAGATCTGTAGGAGGATATAGAGCGAGTATTTATAATGCCATGCCAAAGGAAAGTATTCAGGTGCTAGTGGACATAATGAAAGTACTCTAATAAATAGAAAATAAAAATTTAAAAACAATAAAATGAAAGTATTAGCAAATGATGGCATAGCAACTTCAGGAGTTGTAGCTCTAGAAAATGCAGGCTTTGAAGTAATATTAAAAACTGTTGCACAAGAACAACTTGCAGATTTTATCAATGAAAATGAAGTTGATGTTCTTTTAGTAAGAAGCGCAACAACTGTAAGGGAAGCACTTATAGATGCTTGTCCTTCATTAAAAATCATTGGTCGTGGCGGAGTTGGTATGGACAATATTGATGTTGACTACGCTAGAAATAAAGGACTTAAGGTAATCAATACTCCCGCAGCCTCTTCTCATTCTGTTGCAGAATTGGTTTTTGCTCACTTATTTGGAATGGTAAGGTTTTTACATGATTCTAATAAAAATATGCCGCTTGAAGGAGATTCTAAATTTAAGGAGCTTAAAAAGGCATATGCTAAAGGTATTGAATTAAAAGGAAAAACCTTAGGGATACTTGGTTTTGGCCGAATAGGTCAGGCTACCGCCAAAATTGGTTTAGGAGTTGGAATGAAGGTTGTTGCCTTTGACCCTTATATTGATGCGGCAAATCTACAATTAGACTTTTACGACGGACAGCATCTCAATTTTACAATTGATACAATTTCGAAAGAGGCTGTACTTGAACAAGCAGATTTTATTTCTCTTCATGTACCTGCCCAAGACGATTATGTAATTGGTACTAAGGAATTTGGAATTATGAAGAAAGGTGCAGGCATTGTAAATGCAGCACGTGGCGGAGTAATAGACGAATTGGCTCTTGTAGAGGCAATCGATAAAGGTATGATCTCTAATGCTGCCTTAGACGTGTTTGAAAACGAACCAAATCCGGAAATTCAGTTATTGATGAACAAGAATATTTCACTTACACCGCATATTGGAGCTGCTACTCAAGAAGCACAGAATAGAATAGGCGAAGAATTAGCTAATCAAATTATAGAAATTTTAGCATAGGTTAATTTTTAGTTTTTATCGAAATAGAGATTTATTATATCCATAATAAATCTCTATTTTTGTTTTGATCAAC
>CAYMKR010000131.1:0-6899 GCA_964390865.1 uncultured Flavobacteriaceae bacterium
AGGTTACTATAGAGACCAAACCTTTATGATGGCTATTGGCGAATATAGTCCCAAACATTTTTTCGCTAGTCTTTATGGTCATCCTGACATCAAGGCTGATTCATTTTCTGCAGGCAGACAAATGAATGGGCATTTTTCAACACACTCTATCAATGAAGATGGAAGTTGGAAGAATCTTAAAGAACAGTATAATGTAAGCGCTGATATATCTCCTACTTCAGGTCAAATGCCTCGCTTGCTCGGGCTTGCTGAAGCTTCAAAGAAATTTAGAAATATTCCCGATCTAGATCAAGAGGGTATACTTTCATCAAATGGAAATGAAGTTGCCTGGGGAACTATAGGAAACGCCAGTACGTCTGAAGGTCCATTCTTCGAAACAATCAATGCGGCAGGCGTATTAAAAGTACCCATGGTTATCAGTATTTGGGACGATGAATACGGTATTTCAGTTCACTCAAAATACCAAACCACCAAAGAAAGTATTTCAGAAATTCTTAAAGGTTTTCAAAGAGAAGGCAAAGGTTCTGGATACGAAATATTTGTAGTAAAAGGATGGAATTACACCCAGCTTGTTGACACCTATAACAAAGCATCTGCTATAGCCAGAGACGAGCATGTACCTGTGATCATCCACGTCAAGGAACTTACACAACCTCAAGGGCACTCTACCTCTGGTTCTCATGAAAGATATAAGGATAAAGATAGATTGGCCTGGGAAAAAGAGCATGACTGCAATGCCATGATGAGAGAATGGATCCTAAATTTTGAGTTAGAAGATCAGGATGGTCAAATTCTCAAATTCGTAGAAAATGAAGATGTTTTGATACAACTTGAAAAAGAGGCAAAAGTTATAGTCAGAAACGCTAAGAAAGAATCATGGAATGAGTATATGCAACCTATGCTTCAAGAAAGAAAGGAGTTATTAAACCGTCTAGAGAAAACAGCAAGAAAAAGTGAAAATAAAATCTTTATTGATAAATTAAAAAGAGAACTTGAATCTATTGATGAACCAATTCGAAAAAACATACTTAGCATTGGTCGTAGGAGTTTAATTTATCTTAGAGACGAGGAGTTCAAAGAAAAAGAACTACTTCAGAACTGGCTTAAAGATTACCATGCTTTGCAACAGCCTAGATACAGTACTCATCTGCACAGTGAATTAGAAAGCAGAGCCACTAATATTGAAGAAATAGAGGCCGAATATGATGACGAAGCTGAAGATGTTGACGCTAGAGTTATCATCAGAAATAATTTCGACGCCTTATTGACTAAGAATAATAAGGTGCTCATTTTTGGAGAAGATTCAGGGAAAATTGGAGATGTAAATCAGGGCCTTGAAGGATTACAGGAAAAACATGGAGAAGAAAGAGTCTATGACACTGGAATCAGAGAAGTTACCATCATCGGACAAGGCTTAGGTATGGCTATGAGAGGATTGAGACCAATAGCCGAAATTCAATACCTTGACTATATTTTTTATGCTACTCAAGTCTTAACAGATGATTTAGCCACACTTAGGTACAGAACTTTTGGTAAACAAGTTGCTCCTTTAATCATCAGAACAAGAGGTCATCGTTTAGAAGGAATTTGGCATTCCGGATCGCAAATGGGTAGTTTAATAAATCTTTTTAGAGGTATTTATATATTAGTTCCGCGTAATATGACTAAGGCTGCCGGCTTCTACAATACCTTGTTGAAATCAGATGAACCAGCCATTGTTATTGAGAATTTGAACGGCTATCGCCTAAAAGAAATGATTCCGACAAATCTAGGCGAATTTACCACACCTATCGGCGTGGTTGAAACAGTAAAAGAAGGGAGCGATATAACTTTAGTTTCATATGGTGCAACATTGAAATTAGTAGAAGAAGCCTCAAAAGATCTATCACAGGTAGGTATTGATGCCGAAATTATAGATGTTCAGTCATTATTACCTTTTGATTTGGAACAGGATGTTCTTTTGAGTGTTAGAAAAACCAATAGACTTGTCATCATCGATGAAGATATTCCCGGAGGAGCCTCCGCCTACCTTCTAGACGAGATTATAAACAAGCAAGGCGGCTATAATTATTTAGACAGCAGGCCAACTACTATAACCGCTAAGGCACATAGACCAGCCTATGGAACCGACGGAGATTATTTCTCAAAACCATCAGTAAATGATATTTTTGAAGGCGTCTACAAGGTCATGCATGAAAGCGATCCTATCAAATTCAAAAGCCTTTTCTCGTAACCTAAGTTGCATAACAGCCTGAATAGGAGTTAAAATAGTCTTAATTAATTTGTTTTTAGCAAGAAAATACTACTTTTGTAGCTTCTTATTATTGACTTGGGTTTAATCGAGTCCATAATTGAAGCAACTGCCGCCCATTTACAAATTTGAAATATGATCAAAAAAGGAATTTTCTTGCTTTGTTTCCTACTCTTAAATATAGGCGTTGTTGATGCTAAAACAACTATTTTAAAAGAGTCCCTTAGCCTAAACTTCGAAGATTTTAAAGCCTATGCTGAAAATCTCTATCAAACTTTAGATGATTCGGATCTTGACTTCAAAGCATTTGAAACCGCATTAAAAGGTTATCTCAAATTACAAGAAGAAGAAAAAATTGAGGAAGGAAGTTTTTTAACCGTGATTGACATGAGTGTTTCTGCCAATAAAAATCGATTCTTTTTAATTGATGTTAAAAATGAAAAAATCATCCATAAGTCTATCGTAGCACATGGAAGAAACTCAGGAGGTGAATTTGCAAAAGATTTCTCTAACAAGGTAGGATCGTTTAAAAGTAGTATTGGCTTTTATAAAACCGCTGAAACATATAGCGGTAAACACGGCTTATCCTTGCGTCTTGACGGATTAGAATTCAGTAATAGCAAGGCGAGAGAAAGAGCCATAGTCATACATGCAGCTGATTACGTTAGCACTGGTTTCATAAAACAAAACGGGAGATTAGGAAGAAGCTTGGGCTGCCCTTCTCTGCCGAAAAAAGACTACAATCAAATTGTCCATAAAATAAAGAATGGGTCCTTACTCTTTATTTATTATCCACAGGATAATTATTTAAAAAACTCAAAACTTGCCAATTACGTGGTGAACAAAGAAATTGGCATCAATAACCTTTTGAATGGCCAATAATAAGGTTCCATATAAGCCTATAATTGAGACTTTAGCATAGCGCCCTGCCAACATAATTATTGAGATTTAAATTACTTATATCTATTGAAGGCAACAGACTATACCAGGCTTTTATTTATCCTTTTTACCAGACCTGGTCCTTCGTAAATAAAACCAGTATACAATTGAATAAGATCTGCTCCTGCCTGTAATTTTTCATGAGCGTCCTCTTCAGAATGAATACCCCCTACTCCAATAATTGGAAATGATTTCCCAGATTTTTCTGCCAAAAATCGAATCACTTCTGTTGACCTGTTCTTTAACGGCTTTCCGCTTAAACCTCCTGTTTCTCCTTTGTGTTCAGAGCTAAGCCCTTCACGAGAAATTGTAGTGTTCGTAGCAATCACTCCCGCAATCTTAGTCGTATTAACGATATCAATGATATCTATCAACTGGCTATCCGTTAAATCTGGTGCTATCTTTAAAAGTATGGGCTTAGGATGTTCCTTGGTATTATTCTTATCCTGCAGGGTCTGCAATAAGTTAGTGAGAGGTTCCTTATCCTGTAAAGCTCTTAAATTTGGTGTATTTGGAGAACTGACGTTAACCACAAAATAATCAACCACGTCGAATAGTTTTTCAAAACAAATCATATAGTCATCAATGGCATTCTCATTAGGCGTCACTTTGTTCTTCCCAATATTACCTCCGATTATGATATCTGTTTTTCTTTTCTTTAGCCTTTCTACAACGGCATCAACGCCATCATTATTAAATCCCATCCTATTGATTACAGCCTCATCATCTTTAAGTCTAAAAATTCTTTTTTTTGGATTACCTGGCTGGGCTTTAGGTGTTACCGTGCCTACCTCAACAAAACCAAAACCAAAATTTGAAAATTCATCGAATAATACTGCATTCTTATCAAACCCAGCAGCCAAGCCAACCTGGTTTTTAAATTTCAAACCAAAAATCTCTTTTTCCAATTTAGTATCAGACACCTTGAACAAGCTTTTTGTAACAGAAGGCACTAAAGGAATTTTCATCAGTGTCTTAATCGCAGAAAAAGTGATATGATGGACCTTTTCAGGATCGAATTGAAAAAGAATTCTTCGGATAACTGCTTTGTACATTGCTGATTATTTTTGCAAATATAATTGAAAATAAAAGGAATTATCAGCCTTGATGATCCCTTTTTTATAAAACTAATTCTTAACAATTCTATTCGTATGAATATGTTGTTCTTGAAGTTAGAAGGTCATTGTTATAATCGTTTCTTTCAATAGGAAACCCCTCATCATCAAGGATATAATCAGATCTTATCGACATATTTTCCCAGGTCGTATTTAACAAAAATTTATCCGAGTAAACCAATGGCATATCCATCAATGAACTCAAATATAAGGCTCCATTATTCACATCCATACCATAGATACTTTGAAAATATTTCTTATAAAAATCTCCTTGATCTAAATTAACATCATCATAAGAATAATTGTAATCGACTGAAAGAGGCGTACGCACCGATATAATTTGATTTCCTTCAAATTCCGCCTCAAAAATTTTGCCGTCTTCTGACTCAATCTTTGCAATTAAATTTATTTCATTCAAACTATAAACAAGTTTTCCCCTGGGAATAGGCTCTTTTAAATAGTTCTTTTGCTGTTCTAGAATCGTACCATTTTCAGGGTATTCAAATTCTCTATAATAAGCCATTTCAGGTGCTTTTATATTTTCACTATAAAATTCAATTAGCCTGTTTTTTAAATCATAAGTGAAGTCGTCTTGTTCTTCAAATACATCATTATAAAAATATTTTATTCTCTCAATCTGCCCCTTACTATTATACTTATATTCAACTTTCGCAACCAAAGAATTTCCTTCAAAAGTATATTGCAGGTATTGTTTACCGCTTAAAAAGTATTCTTCAACTCTTTTATACTCCTCCCCATCCTTATAATGGCCGGTAATTATTTCACTTAAAACTCTTCCCTTTGGTTCAATCGGCCCTGTGCTCCCTTCATCATCTGAACAAGATGTTAAAAATAAAAAAATTGCCAACAAAGATAATTGTAAAAACCTGTTCTTCATGCAGTTCATATATGATCGATCATATAATTCTTAATATTAAAAAAAATAACGATTAACAGAACAAAAATATATAAAAAGACCTTTAAAATCTATAGTTTTTAAAGGTCTTAAAAATAATAATATTTTGATTCGAGTAATCGGCTCAGTCAATGTTTCAAAAATCCTGAACCCTTAACTAAAACTACCTTAATTCTGCTTCAAACTCCTTGCTAAAACCTTGTTGTAGCTTATTCATAATCTTATCAATTTGTTTATCTGTTAAAGTTTTGTTTTCATCCTGAAGGACAAAACTAAGCGCATAAGATTTTTTACCTTTTGGTAATTTATCTCCGACATAAACGTCAAACAAATCGACATTTTTTAATAATTTTCGCTCACTTTGGAAGGCGTAATTATACAAGTCTATAAAATCAACTTTTTCATCCAGAAGCAGGGCTAAATCCCGCTTTACCTCTGGATACCTCGGCAGCTCAGTGATTTTAATCTTCTTTCTGCCGCCAGTTTTAATCACATTGTCCCAATTAAAGTCAGCAAATAAAACCTCTTGTTTCACTCCCAATTTTTGCAATATTGCTTTATTGACCATACCAAATTCAACAATCTTGGTTTTACCCTGATTCAAGGCCAAGCCTTCTGAAAATATATCATTCTCAGTTTTGGCATATTTAAGACCGGAAACACCTAATCTCTCCATCAGGCTATTAATGACACCTTTCAAATAAAATATATCTGAAATTCTATTTGCCTGTGCCCAATGATCAGTTGTTCTTTTTCCAGTCAATGCTATTGACAGGTGTTTATTTTCAATATAACCTGATTCAGATTTATGATAGGTATTACCAAATTCGAACAATTTCAAGTCTGTATTTTTTCTATTGATATTATATGAAACTCCTTCCAATAATCCGAAAAGCATTGACTGCCTCATAATAGAAAGGTCTCCGCTTAAAGCATTGATAATTTCTACATTTCTCTCCTTTTCTATTGAAGATGAAGCCTCCGTATATTCAGGCTTCGTCAATGAATTACTCATAGATTCATAAATTCCATTCGAAATTAAAAAGCCTGAAGCCGCTCGTTCAATTCTTTCAGGACTCGATTTATCAGAAGCTGACACGGATGTTTTTATCTTATCAGGAGTAGCTATATTGTTATATCCATATACCCTTAAAATTTCTTCAACAATATCAGCCTCTCTGGTTACATCCACTCGATAAGCAGGAATTGTTAATCCAAGACCTGATTCTGTTTGATGATTAATTCTGATATCTAAAGAAGCCAAAATATCTTTAATTGTATCCGTTGGTATTTCTTCCCCTATCAGTCTAAAAGCCTTTTCATATGAAAAATTTACCTGAAAATCTTGTATTTTATTTGGGTACAGGTCTGTTATTTCCGAAACTACCTTTCCATTTGCAATTTGTGCAATCCAAATCGCAGCTCGTTTGAGGGCATAAACTACAGCATTAGGGTTGATACCTCTCTCAAATCTAAATGAAGCATCTGTATTCAAAGCATGTCTTTTAGCCGTTTTTCTAATCGAAACCGGATTAAAATAAGCTGCTTCTAAAAATATAGTTTTGGTATCTTCTGTTACTCCTGAATTTAATCCACCAAATACACCTCCTAAGCACATTGGGTTATTCTCACCATCACAAATCATGATATCGTCTTCATGCAATTCTCTCTCAACACC
>CAYMKR010000132.1:0-6850 GCA_964390865.1 uncultured Flavobacteriaceae bacterium
TACCAAAAAAGAAGTACTTTTTTACCATTTCTTACTGCTTCGTCATATACGTCGATCTTAAACGCATCTCCCATTTCATTCATTGCCTCTACATCAAAATTTGGAAATTTTTTTCCTACTAATGCCATAATTTATTATTTTTATTAATTATTATATTTTCATTTTCCTGCCTGCAAAAATAAATCAAAATACCATTTTAGTATTCCTAAAATCATTTCAAAATTTTATACTGAAATAGATTTTCTTTATACTCAATATCTATTTTTAAAATCGCTTGAGAATCCTTTTATTTTAAGACTGCAAAGATAAAGTAATGGGCCGAATTAATCTGTAAATAAATGTGAGAATAGAGCAAAAAAAAAGAGGCTTTGAAAGCCTCTTTTTACATTTTTATCAGTTACAAATGAATAACTTCACCGTAGGCGTCAGCTACAGCTTCCATTACCGCCTCACTCATTGTTGGATGTGGATGTATAGCTTTTAAAACTTCATGCCCGGTTGTTTCAAGCTTCCTGCCTAAAACCGCCTCAGCAATCATATCAGTAACACCTGCACCAATCATATGACATCCAAGCCATTCTCCGTATTTGGCATCAAAAATTACTTTGACAAATCCTTCTTTTGCTCCCGCCGCAGAGGCTTTTCCAGAAGCTGAAAAAGGAAACTTACCAACTTTGATATCATAGCCTTTCTCTTTGGCCTGATTTTCAGTCATTCCCACACTGGCAATCTCTGGGCTGGCATAAGTACATCCAGGAATATTTCCATAATCAATTGGTTCGGGGTTCAATCCCGCAATCTTTTCAATACAAGTTATACCTTCAGCAGAAGCAACGTGGGCAAGTGCAGGACCAGGGATAACATCTCCAATGGCATAATATCCGGGAAGATTTGTTTGATAATAGTCATTTACCAGTATCTTGTCTTTATCAGTAACGATACCGACCTCTTCTAATCCAAGGTTCTCTATATTCGATTTGATCCCAACAGCTGAAAGAATGATATCAGCCTCCAGGCTTATCTCACCTTTCTTGGTTGAAACGCTTGCCACGATTCCTTTACCTGATGTATCTACTTTGGTAACACTAGAATTGGTCATCACTTTAATTCCAGATTTCTTCAAGGACCTTTCAAATTGTTTTGAAACCTCTTCATCTTCAAGAGGAACTATATTAGGAAGGAATTCAACAATAGTTACTTCAGTTCCCATTGAATTATAAAAATAAGCAAACTCAGCACCTATAGCACCTGATCCAACTATGATCATTTTCTTAGGTTGTTCAGGCAGTACCATTGCTTGTCTATAACCAATTACCTTTTTTCCATCAATGGGTAAAAATGGTAATTCTCTAGATCTGGCTCCAGTGGCAATCACCAAATGATCTGCACTATATTCAGAAACCTCTCCTTTGGCATCAGTAACATCAACTTTCTTACCAGTTTTAATTTTACCAACCCCTTCAATTATATCTATTTTGTTTTTCTTCATTAAGAATTGAACTCCTTTGCTCATTCCATCTGCTACACCACGACTTCTTTTTACTACTGCCGAAAAGTCCTTATCGATTTCTTTGGCTTTTAATCCATAACTATCAACATGTTTCAAGTACTCATATACCTGCGCACTTTTCAAAAGAGCCTTTGTTGGGATACAACCCCAATTAAGGCAAATTCCTCCTAATTCGGACCTTTCTACTACTGCTACTTTTAATCCTAATTGAGAAGCTCTAATGGCTGATACATACCCACCAGGACCACTTCCAATGACAATAATATCGTATTTCATATGTTCAAAATATTTTATTTTTATAAGCAAATCGCCCAAATATAAGTTTTGATCGATTTTCGGAATGCAAATTTAATCAAATTTTATGGCTTTTACAGGACTAATTTTACTAACAATAAATGAAGGTACAATTAGCATTAGTACACAAAGAGTTAATGTGCCTAAATTGATCCAAATCAAGGCAGGCACACTAATATAGACCGGAGCTTGATTCACGTAATATGTCTCAGGGTCAAGTGATATAAGCCCTGTGTGTTTTTGAATTAATAAAAGTCCTATTCCTATAATATTACCCCAAAACAAGCCCTTTCCAATTAGGAATGCTGCATTGTATAAAAAGATCTTGCGAATACTCCAATTGTTATTGCCCAATGCTTTCAGAATTCCAATCATCTGAGTTCTTTCCAATATAAGCACCAAAAGAGCTGTAATCATATTGATACCAGCAATAAGAATCATTATACCAATAATTACAATAATATTTGTGTCAAAAAGCCCTAACCATTCAAAAATAGTTGGAAATTTCTCTTCTATGGTATATGCATTTAGTGAAGGGTCAATTTGCTCATATACTTCGAATCCAGTTTCTCTGAGTTGATCAAAGTCATGTACAAAAAGTTCAAACCCACCAACCTCGTTATCTTTCCATTTATTAATCCGTTGTATATGTCTTATATCTCCAATTATAAAAGCTTCATCAAATTCCTCAAAACCTGAATCAAAAATACCGCTTACTATAAATTTTCTTGAATTAGGAGCTTTATTTGGGTCATCTTTGACGAAAAACATATGGAATTCATCTCCCTTTTTCAAACTCAATCTCAAAGCAGTTTTTCCAGATATCAATACCTCATTTGAAATCTTTCCCGTTAAGATAGGTGGCTGTCCTATTTGGATATATTCGGCGAAAAAGGACCAATCATATTCATTATCCACTCCTTTTAAAACAATTCCTTCAAACTCATTTGGAGTTCTTATAATACCTGCCTTGGTAGCATATACCTGAACTTTCTTAACATTGGGAACACTTGTGAAATCTGGATAAAAGTCCTGATCCTTCAGAATTGGGCTTACGGTTACTCTCGAATTGTTCGAATCATAATTACTTATCTGAATATCTCCATTAAATCCTGAAATTTTTTCTTTGATTTTTTTCTGTAAACCAACACCTGTTGCAACTGAAAAAAGCATGACAATAATTCCAATGGCAATAGCGAGAATGGAAATTTTTATTATAGGCGACGAAACACTATTTTTGTGTTCCTTTGAAGCAATGATTCGCTTTGCTATAAATAACTCGTAATTCAACTGATATGAAAAGATTAATTCGGTCCAAAAATACATATTTAATTTTAGTAACTGAATTAATCGTTTTCCTTTTTGTTGTTGGGTCTTTTAATGGTCGAAGCTCACAAAATTTCAATGAGAATAATTTTCTTCTCCCTACTCACCTAGTCGATTCAACCAACTTAAAAATTGTTCCTGCAGCAGATTTGATTAATAGTTACCTTCCACTTCTAATCGATAAAAATATTGCTATAGTTGCCAATCAGACTAGTGTAGTAAGCCGCGGATCTTTGATTGGAAATAACAAGCATACACATTTGATTGACACCCTATTAAGTCATCATATTAAAATTGAAAAAGTATTTGCCCCTGAACATGGATTTAGAGGCAGGGTTGACGCAGGAGAAAAAGTTGCCAACGATAAAGATATAAAAACCGGTCTTCCAATTATTTCGTTATATGGAACCAACAAAAAACCTAGCAAGGAGCAATTAGAAGGTGTTGACATTGTATTGTTTGATATTCAAGATGTCGGTGTGCGGTTTTACACGTACATTTCAACTTTAAGCCTTGTCATGGAGGCCTGTGCTGAACAGGGTATCGCTCTGATTGTCTTAGACAGGCCAAATCCGAATGGTCATTATATAGATGGGCCTGTATTAGAATCAGCGCACAGCTCATTCGTTGGTATGCATGAAATACCCCTTGTTTACGGTATGACTATCGGTGAATATGCTCAAATGGTAAATAGTGAGGGTTGGTTAAAAGATAGTGTTCAATGCGAATTAAGTATAATACCTAGCTTGAATTACACCCATGAGAGCAAATATAGTCTTACAGTAAGGCCCTCTCCAAACTTACCTAATGACCATGCCATAAATTTATATCCCAGCCTTGGTTTTTTTGAAGGAACTATCATTAACGCCGGAAGAGGAACAGAATTTCAATTTCAGCGCTATGGAGCTCCCTTTTTTCCTGAATCTGATATGGTTTACATTCCTGAATCCAACTTTGGATCGAAAAATCCTAAGTTCAAAGGTGAGGTATGTCATGGCACTGATTTAAGTAATGAGAATTGGTTAAGTGAGGTAAATCTGGAATGGCTGATAGATGCTTATCACAAAACTCCAAAAGACAAGGAGTTTTTTGGAAAGACTTTTACAATTCATGCCGGAAATGAAAATCTAAGAAAACAAATTGAATCAGGAATGAGTGCTGAAGAGATTCGCTTAACTTGGAAACCTCAGCTTGATAAATTTAAAAAAACAAGGGCAAAATACCTTTTGTATCCTTAAATAAGAGAAATTCCTTTTATAATAAATCTGTGAATTCTAAAGAGGCAACTTTGACTTCAAGGTCTCTACAATATTAAAGACTGCCGGGCAAACTTCTGTATTCTTAAGTGTGAGATCAGTAAGCTGAATGAACTTTTTACGGTTTGTATGAGGATATTCACTGCAGGCCTTGGGTCTTACATCATATATAAAACAAGAATTATCTTGATCTAAAAAAGTACATGGCGCCGTTTTTAAAACCAAAAAGTCATCCGTATCACGTTGTAAATACAGACTGATGAATTTTTCTTCCTTCATTTTAAGATATTTTGCAATCCTGCTAATATCCTTTTCGGTAAAAATAGGGCTTGTTGTTTTACAGCAGTTAGCGCAAGTCAAACAATCGGTTCTCTCAAATTCATCTTCGTGAATTTCATTCATTAGAAGATCTAATCTTTTACGCGGCTTTTTTTTTAGCTTGGCGAAATACTTTTTATTCTCCACCCACTTTTCCTTGGCCTTTTCAGGTAATTCTTCGATTATTCTCTCCATTTAAATTCGTCCTTGAATCAAATGTACTATATCTTATCCATTATCAACTGAAAATAATTATTTTTGCGACTTAAAATAAAGTATACCGTGGTTCAAAACATGCTCGACTCTATCGCTAAGGAGGGAATAAAATCGATTTACAAAATTGAGATTGAAAAAATTGAATTTCAAGAAACTAGAAAAGACTTTGAAGGAGACATCACTATTGTTGTATTTCCTCTTCTCAAGTTTGTCAAAGGAAATCCAGTTCAGATAGCCGAAAATATCGGCAATTATTTGAAAGAACATTCTGATATTGTTGATGAGTTTAATGTGGTGAAAGGCTTTTTAAACCTCGTAATAAGTGATGCCTATTACATTTCTTATTTCAATAAGATTTCTGATTTCAAAAGTTATGGTTCGGTCAAGAAGAAAGATGGCGCAATAATGGTTGAATATTCATCTCCCAACACGAATAAACCTCTGCATCTTGGACATATCCGAAACAACTTATTGGGTTACTCTGTAGCTGAGATTCTAGCAGCTTCAGGAAAAAAAGTTTACAAGACACAAATTATAAATGATAGAGGCATCCATATTTGTAAAAGCATGTTAGCCTGGTTGAAGTTCGGTCAAAATGAAACACCAGAAAGCACTGGCTTAAAAGGTGACAAACTTGTAGGAAACTACTATGTGAAATTTGACAAGGAATACAAGAAAGAAATTAAAAACCTAATTGAAGAAGGAAAGACAGAGGAACAGGCTAAAAAACAAGCTCCAATACTTCTTGAAGCACAAGAAATGCTGCGTAATTGGGAAGCTGGTGATAAAGAAACTGTAGCTCTTTGGAAAAAAATGAATGAATGGGTTTATAAAGGTTTTGATGAAAGTTATAAAGCTCTTGGTGTAAACTTCGACACAAATTATTACGAAAGCAACACTTACTTGTTAGGAAAAGAATTTGTTGCTGAAGGTTTAGACAAAAGCATTTTTCACAAAAAAGAGGATGGCTCAGTTTGGATCGACTTGACCGATGAAGGCTTAGACGAAAAAATAGTATTAAGAGCCGATGGTACAGCAGTATACATGACACAAGACATTGGTACCGCTATCCAAAGAATTAAAGATTTTCCGGATATTGACGGCTTAGTATTTACTGTTGGAAACGAACAGGATTATCATTTTAAGGTCTTGTTTTTAATCCTCAAAAAAATGGGCTTCGAATGGGCTCAAAATCTTCATCACCTTTCATATGGAATGGTAGACTTGCCTGAAGGTAAAATGAAATCTCGTGAAGGAACTGTTGTGGATGCGGATGAGTTAATGTTTGAAATGACCAAAACAGCAGGAGAAATCTCCCAAGAATTAGGAAAATTAGAAGGATACAGTGAAGTTGAAAAACAAAGTCTATATAATATTATCGGTTTAGGTGCCTTAAAGTACTACATATTAAAAGTGGATCCGAAGAAACGTATTCTTTTCGACCCCAAGGAATCCATTGATTTTAATGGAAATACAGGGCCTTTTATACAATATACTTATGCCCGAATACAATCAATTCTGAGAAAAGCTGATTTCAATGATAAGGAAAACATCAACGTTGAGAGTCTTCATATTAAGGAAAAGGAACTGATAAAACTTATTCAGAGTTATCCTGAAATTATCCAAAATGCCGCTGAAAATTTAAGCCCGGCACTTATTGCTAATTTCACTTATGAATTGGTAAAGAGCTATAATTCATTTTACCAAAGCGTACCTATATTTGGAGCGGATAACGAAAATGAAAAAGTATTGAGAATTCAGTTATCCTATGGTGTATCAAGTGTCATCAGATCATCTTTTAAACTATTAGGTATTGAAGTTCCTAGCAGAATGTAAGTGAATGTAAAAAAGGAAAAACACCTGTCTTTTTTGATTAATTAAATAAAATTGGTAACTTCGTAACCTTGATACATGTGAAAATACACTATTT
>CAYMKR010000133.1:0-6805 GCA_964390865.1 uncultured Flavobacteriaceae bacterium
TTTATACTTTTAAGCTACCAACCATATCTTCTGGTCGTACCCATTCGTCAAATTCTTCCCCAGTTACAAAGCCAAGATTGACAGCCTCTTCTCTAAGAGTAGTTCCGTTTTTATGAGCCGTTTTGGCAATTTTAGCAGAATTTTCATAACCAATTTTGGTATTCAATGCAGTAACCAACATCAGTGAATTATTCAATAATTGTTTAATTTGAGGATAATTAGGTTCAATTCCAGCAGCACAATTTTCTTCAAATGAAGCACAGGCATCTCCAATCAATTGAGCTGATTGAATAGTGTTTGCTGCCATGACAGGTTTAAAAACATTCAATTCATAATGACCCGTCATGCCACCAACAGTTACAGCTACGTCGTTTCCTATCACTTGGGCACAAACCATTGTCAATGCTTCTGCTTGGGTAGGATTAACTTTTCCAGGCATAATTGAAGAACCAGGTTCGTTAGCTGGAATAATAATTTCCCCAATTCCACTTCTTGGTCCTGAAGCAAGCATCCTGACGTCATTAGCAATTTTCATCAATGAAACAGCTAATTGTTTTAAAGCTCCATGCGTTTCAACAATTGCATCATGAGCGGCAAGTGCCTCAAATTTATTTTCAGCTGTTATAAAAGGCAAGTCAGTGAAATCAGCTATATATTTAGCTACTAATTCTGAATAGCCTTCAGGAGTGTTGATTCCTGTTCCTACAGCAGTTCCGCCTAAAGCAAGCTCACCTAAATGATCCAAGGTGTTGTTCAAGGCTTTTAATCCGTGATCTAGCTGCGAAACATAACCAGAAAACTCTTGACCTAAGGTTAAAGGAGTTGCATCCATTAAATGAGTTCTACCAATTTTTACAACATTGGAAAATTCAATAGACTTTTGTTGCAAAGTATTTCTCAATTGCTCAACTCCTGGTATGGTTGTTTCCACAATCTTTTTATAAATAGCAATGTGCATTCCTGTAGGGAAAGTATCATTAGATGACTGAGATTTATTCACGTCATCATTGGGGTGAATAAAACGGTCCTCATCGGTAAGGTCACCTCCATTATTTACATGGGCCTTATTTGCAATTACTTCATTACAATTCATATTGCTTTGAGTACCCGAACCTGTTTGCCATATGACCAGTGGGAATTGATCAAAAAGTTCTCCAGCGAGAATTTCATCACAAACAGTTGAGATGGCGTCTCTTTTTTCTATTGGAAGAACTCCAAGATCATGATTTGTATAGGCGGCAGCCTTTTTTAAATATGCAAATCCTTCGATGATTTCTTTAGGCATTGAAGCCTCTGCTCCAATTTTAAAGTTGTTTCTTGATCTTTCGGTTTGAGCTCCCCAATATTTTTCTGAGGGGACCTGGACTTCACCAATTGTATCGTGCTCTATTCTGTATTTCATAAGTAAAATATTTGTACTTCTATTAAGGTATAAAGATACAAAATAGCTAGGAAAATCGATTTGATATGACCTTGAATTTTAGCTGTTAAAAGTGGTTGTTATTAAGGGCTAAAAGCTTGAATACTTGTTATGAGCCAAATTGTTCTCCATCCTGATCATCACCTGATTCATTGCGCTGTTGTTGACGCTCTTTCTTTTGATTGAATCTATAAGTGAACGACAACCTAAACTGTCTTTCTCTCCTTTGATATTCACTGTTTTGAACGAAAGAGTCGGTTGTGGTTTTAGATATTCTTTTTCTAGTATTGAATATATCGTCTACATTAAATACTAAAGTTCCGTTTCCTTTGATAATATCTTTGCTAAAGGCCATATTTGCCATAAACATACCCTCGCTTTTGGTTTGAGCATTTTGTCTAGGTCCCCTAAACATCAAAGTAGTTTGCCAATCTATTTTGGCAGGTAAGGGTATTTTTGAAGTGCCACGTGCAAACCAGCTATTGAAACTCGAACCGAAATCTACCCCTTCATATTCGCCATCAATGGTTGAATTGTAGAAGTTAAAACTCGTATTGAACCTCCAGTTCTTTTTTGGTGTATAAGAGGCTGAAAATTCCATTCCATATCTGTCGTCAGTACTTAAATTAATTGGCGTTAAACGGATAATAGGGATGCCATCTTCAGTAGTTTCACCTGTATCAGTTCTTATGAATTGAAATACATCTGTAGCATGACTGTAGTAAACAGATGTGTTAAAAGTTACTTTTTGCCATCTTTTATAATAACCCAGGTCTACTCCATGTGATATAGAAGGATCTAAATCGGGATTACCTTGAAATATAGTGGTTTGACTGGATTGAGATGGGAATGGGTTTATATATCTTGATCTAGGCCTTCTGATTCTGCTGTTATAACCTAAAGTCAGGTTTTCACTTTCGGTAAATTCATAAACTAAATTTGCAGTAGGAAAGACATTGATGTAATTTTTTTGGTTCACTGAATCTAATTCCTTTCCGGTAGAACGTATGTCTATATCGGTTCCTTCCATTCTAAGACCTAGAAGCGCTGAGAATTTTCCAAATTTATTACCATATTGCCCATAAACGGCACTGACCATTTCATCATATTTAAAAATATTGGTTAGGCTATCATTAAGTATGAAATCCCCGTTATCATTTTCGTTATAAAATTTGTAATCAGTACTTCGATCATCCTTATTAATTCTAAATCCTAATTCTACTTGCTGGTTGTCACCAATTGGCAAAACATAGTCACTTTGAATCAAAAATCTCTTTTGCATTTCGTCTGAATCGATCTTTTCTGAGAGTTGCTCATTCATATCTGGAAAAGTTTCCTGATTGGTGATAAGACTGTTTTCCACATCTGTGTTGTCTTGGTATTGTAGGTCTAGATCAATTTGATGGCCTTCTTTTTTAAATATATGCAGAAAGTTGAAATCATATTGATAGACCTTGTCATTCGAAACTTCATTTTCTACCCTTAAGGTGGCATTGGCTAAATCGTCGAATTCATCAAAAGCATCTGTCATATTTTCTGATGTGCGGTCCCTATCTGAATTTCTATATAAAAAGCTGGCCGTAATGGAAGTTTCTTTTGCGATATAGTATTCAATACCAAAATTGAGGTTTAGATTGTCACCACTTCTGAGATAGTCGACCTGTTGATTAGTAGATGCATAATTTGCATCAGGAGAAAAGTATGTGGTTTCATTGCTTGAGTTGCCCGGAGATTCTCGATCAGAATAGCCGATATTGGTGAAAAAATTGACATCCTTAAGTCTGTAATTAAGACTTGTCGAAAACCCATAATAATCAGGAGATCCAAGGTTAATTGTACCGACTCCATTAAAACCGGTTATCTTATCTCTTCTCAAGATAATATTCAATATACCTGCCGTTCCTTCAGCATCATAACGCGCTGAAGGGCTTGTAATCACTTCAACCTTTGCAATAGCATCCGCAGGAAATTGCCTGAGTGCCTCAGTATCATTAAGACCAACCAATCCACTTGGCTTCCCATTAATTAGGATTCTGACATTCTCGTTACCTCTTAAACTCACAACCCCTTCTGCATCCACAGTAACAGAAGGTACATTGTCAAGTACATCACTTGCTGTCCCTCCCTTTACTGTCATATCCTTTCCTACATTGTAGATTTTTTTATCTAGCTTTATTTCTAAGGTGCTTTTTTCTGCTATGATTTCAACTTCATCTAGTGATTGAGTATCTTCTTCCATAAATATGTCACCTAAATCCATATTGGCGCTTATCACAACATCTTCAATACCTATTGTTTTAAATGATAGAAATTCAAAACTAATGTTATATCTCCCTTTGGGAACTTCTATTAAAAATTTACCCTTAGAATCACTCATACCTCCAAAAACTTTGTCACCTTCCAAAGGCCTAAAAATAATGGTTGCAAATTCAAGAGGAATACGACCATCTTTTTCTAATACACGGCCTTTTAATTCCAGCATTTCTCTTTTTTGCTGAGCTCCCCCATTCGGTTTTTTGCCTTGTTGAGATTGCATCGTGAAGGGTAAAATTAAAAATATGAATAATATTGTGATTATTCTCATGCGTAAATTTGACTGTAAGATTTTAAGACCAGAAATATGGACCATAGTTTAATCTTGGTTTAGTTAAATATTTGTTAATGTAAAATACTTTAGGAATTAATTGCCAAATGAAAAATATGTATTATTTTTGAGCCATAATTTAATATCAAACAACATTATGGAAATTGGTCAATTTTTAGGTTTTTTAGTATTCTTAACTGTATTTACAATGGGTTTTTGGATGTTAATCTTTCTTTTAACGACAATAGTGCCTTATTGGTTGTTTGGTAATCTAATGGAAAGTTGGAAACTAAAGAAAGAAGCTAAAAAGGCTAAATCTAAATAATAAAATAAAAAAAGCTTGTGAAAACAAGCTTTTTTTATTTTATCTGGTCATCTACTTCAAAAATATTTTTCTCAAGTTCTTTAGATCTATTATGCGAATTACGTCTACTACTCTTATTGAATCTATAAGAGAATGAAAGGAGATATTGTGTGTCAAAAATAAAGCTTCGCTCTGTAATTGTATTAGCCTCTAGGGAGCTGAAATCTGCCTTTCTCGTATGAAAAACGTCATTTATTCTAAAACTCAAAGTAGATTTACCTTCCCAGAAATCTTTGGATATATTTAGATTAACATATTGAAATGTTTTTAACTCAGTTAATGCCGTTTTTTGTGGAGACTGATACACATAATCAATATTAAATCTCAAGGTATTGGTTATACGGTACAAAAATCTAAAGTTTCCGTATAAGACCCAATTTTCGAAATCATATGCATTATCTCTTGTTTCTGATAATACTGAAAAATATGGACTAAGAAGCGCATACAAACGGATTTTATTATTTGGATTATACGTAGCTTCAAATTCAAAACCGGTATAATTCAGGGTACCATTATTAATCGGAATTTTTCTATAAACATCAAATCCATCGCCAGTTTGATTACCTGTTTTTTCAAGGACATTCAGTATTCGATCTGTTGAATTAGAGAAAAACAGAGCCGAGTTAAACGATATTTTTTCAAATTCTCGGTAGTATTCTAAATAGAAATAATTCGTGTAATAGGGCTGTAAAAAAGGGTTCCCTACTAAAATAAACCTTTCATCGGTAAATGAATTGAACGGATTTAATTCTGAAATGGTAGGTCTGTCAATGTATTTAGTGTAGCCAAGTGAAATGATATTTTTGTCATCAAAATTGTAAGTCAATAGAGCATTCGGGAACAAATCAGTGTAGTTATTCTCGTAGTCTTGATCTATGGTTTTTTCTGAGATTATAGATTTGGTTATTTCAGTTCTCAGACCAAGACTAAAACTAACTTTCTCATATTGCTTGCTATAGTTGGCGTAAAAAGCGTAGATGTTTTCCTTGTAATCTATCTTGCTTGTAAATTCAGCAATTGCTACGAATCTGGCCGTTGAGGGGTTGAAATTGCTCGCTGAAAAATCATTGTTATAATTTCGAAAATTACCTTTAAACCCTACCTCAATATTGGCATTATCTTTTGTGGGTAATACATAGTCAATCTTGGTATAGAAATTGTCAGCATTTTCGTCTTTAATATATTGTTGTTCAGATGTCTCGCTTCCTGGAAACGTTTCCGTATTTAAGATGTCTGTTTCGTTATCAGCAAGATTGTTATCATATTTTATGTCAGCAGATAATTGGTGGCCCTTCTCATTAAACTTTGTTGAATATTGAACAAAAGCCTCCAGAAATCCTTCATCCGAATTATCATTGACCTCTCTTAACGAAGATTTGATTAATTGATCAATTGGTAGATAGTCGTTTAGTAATAATTCTGAATCGTAATTTTTGTTCGACTTTGTGTAAAGTATAGATGTAGTCAAGGTGTTTTTTTCATCCAGGTAAAAATCACTACCGATATTGAACAAAAAGCTATTTCTTTGGCGATAATCAGTCCGAATCTCGTCAAAATTTCCCGTAGGGTTTTGCAAGTCATCAAGAAATATCTGTTTAATTTCAGTGTCTTTATTCCTGACAAGATGGTTAAAACTTAAGGTAGAATACATATTAACCATGTCTGTTTTATAATTGACAAAGGTTGAGAGCCCATCATTATCTGGAATTCCTAAATGCGCTTCAATGGTTCCATTATATCCTTCGACAGACCTCTTTTTTAGTACAATGTTTAAAACGGCACCTCCGCCTTCAGCGTCATATTTTGCAGATTGTGAAATGATCTCTACTTTATTGATTGTATTTGCAGGGATAAGACTTAGAACATCGGCATTGCTTCTCTGTCCACCATAGGGTTTTCCATCAACAAGTACTAAAGCTGTATTACCTCTAATGGTAATATTTCCCTGTCCGTCAATTTTTACCGAAGGTGTGTTTTCCAAAACTGTTACGGCATTTCCTCCAATATTGGCAATATCCTTTGAGGCATTATAAACTTTTTTATTAAGCTCGTGATCAACTAGATTACTTGTTGCAATCAATTCAATTTCCTCTAGATTCTCTGCGTTTTGATTTAATTCAATTAAGCCCATTTCCATATCCTGATCTATGGAAAGAACATGAATGATAAAAGGTTGAAATGATAGGGACTCAACAATGCAATAATATTTTCCATTGAGCACTTTGAGCTCGAAATTACCATCTTTGTCTGTTACATCTCCTATAAGTTCATGGGTATTCATATTCTGTAATGTCACAGTTACAAATTGCAACGGCAAGTGCGTTTCGGCATCTTTTACTTTGCCGTTTATATGATTTATTTCCATGATTTCCTGACCTGATAAGCTGAAGGTGAGGAGAAACATGATCAGTATACTAGCTAATTTCATTACAAAATG
>CAYMKR010000134.1:0-6733 GCA_964390865.1 uncultured Flavobacteriaceae bacterium
GATCTTCAAACGAAATTTTCCTAGTGGAAAATGGTGATTCTCAATCATTAAAAACAGTTACTTTAGATCTTCAACCAGTAGATGGTAAAGTTAGTACAGCGTTTAACAACATTTATGAAAGCAATTATGATGTTGCAGCTATGGATGCTTTATTGAATGCTAGTTCGCCACAAAGAAGACCAAAGGGTGTTATCATCTGGGATTAGTATAAAATATACAATATTTACAGATTTTAAACGTTTGTAAATTAAACTAGGTAGAGATCCGAAAAATTAGTTTTTTTCGGATTTTTTTTAACCTAATTTCAAAAAATTCATTGACCTATGGAAAAAAAAATTACAGTTCATATCGCTGATGATCATCAAATCCTGATTGATGGTGTTAAAGCCGTACTTAATATTGAACCTAATATCGAGGTAGTAGGTTATTCACTTAATGGTCAACAAGTAGTTTCTTGGTTTCAGGAAAAGGAAGCAGATGTACTTATCTTAGATATCAACATGCCAGAATTAGATGGTATTGCAGTGTTAAAAAGATTAAAAGATTTTAAGAAACGGCCAGAAATTATTGTACTTTCTAGTTATGATGATGTTAAATTGGTAAAAGAAGTTCTGCAAATGGGAGCGAAAGGGTTTGTTCCAAAAAAATCTGCAGGAGAGCATATTGTAAATGCCGTATATAAAGTTTCCGAAGGGAATCAGTATTTTACAGATGATGTTAAAGAAAAAATGATGCAAACCTTGCTTAATGGGCAAGTGAAGAATGAGGGAAGCCAGGATGGCGTCTTGATTAGTTCGCTTACTAAACGAGAGGTGGAAGTGCTCAAACTTGTGGCACAACAATACAGCACCCGCGAAATAGGTGGAGAGTTGCATATTAGTGAAAGCACTGTAGAGACACATCGTAAAAACCTCATGAAAAAAGTAAAAGTTAAGAATAGTGTAGGACTTGCTATATTTGCCTTAAAAAATGAGGTTATTTAACCCTAGATCAAATTTTAGTTTGAAACATTTAAGGATTGTCATACTTATTGGGTTTTTCTTGATTTCTGGAGTTTTAAAGAGCCAGGAAAAAAGCAAGGAAGAGGCTTATATTCAAAATAAATTACTGCAAATTGATTCGCTAATAGTTGCTGGATATTATGATAAGGCTGATGCACTAATTAAAAACACCACTAATACCTTCTCATTTAGAAAAAATTCTGAAAATCAATTGGCTTTTGATTTTCGGGTTGCGAGTAACTATTTTTACCAAAATGAACGAGAAAAAGCGTTGGAATTATTGCTGATTGGTCTGGATAAATTAAAAAGCAACCCATTTTCTCCTTTAAATATTAAATACGCTAGTTTGTTATCGAAAATTTTCGCTGGTTCAGAAAATTTTGAGAAGGCAATATTCTACAATAAAATAGCCTTGCAAAAATCTTATTTAGTTAAAGATACCATTGGTATTGCAAAGTGTTTGATAAGAATGGGTAGTTTTTATTATGCAAAAGACGAAGAGGATAGTGCTAAAATATATTTTAGAAAAGTTACGTATTTTCCTGTGACTCCGCTTACTGTTAAACGGATTGGTGATGCCTATAATAATTTAGGAGTGATAGCCCAAAACAATGATAATTACCCTCTGGCAAAGTATAATGTGAGAAAAGCTTTAGACTTGAAAGTTAGCCAAAATGATATTTTAGGTATTGCTTCCTCTAATGTGAATCTTGGTAACTTGTATCATTATGAAAAAAACTATAAAGTAGCCATTGAAAAATATTTAGAGGCATTTGAAAAGATCAAAAATGACTCTACCGGAGCAGGAAGGGTAGAACATCTCAGGAGGATAATTTATGAGAATCTCTCGGTCTCTTATGATTCTATTAATGATTATGAAAAGGCTTATAGATACTTGCATAAATCGTATGAATTAAAATTCATGCTTACAAATGAGAAATTAGCTGAGAATATTGCAGGAGTCGAAGCAAAGTACAACTTGGCCATAGAGGAAAGGAAAACAGAAGAAGAGAAAAGCAAGACTTTAAGAGCTCAATTTTTGTTTTATGGCCTGGCTTTTGTAACTCTTACTTTTGTTATACTTGCTTTTATCTTCTATAAAAATTATAAGTTAAAAGAACAAAACAGGTTAGAGCAAATACATAATAACCTTCAAACAAGAATAATAAATGCCACTATAGATGCTAAGGAGAAAGAACGAAAAAGCATAGCCGAAATCCTGCATGACAGTGTTAGCGCACTTTTATCATCGGCTAACCTTCATCTTCAGGCCTCCAAGGCACAATTGAATTCACATGTGCCAGTTGAGATCACGAAAGCTCAGGAAATTGTTAAGGAAGCTTCGGTAAAAATTAGAGACCTTTCACACGAATTGATATCTTCAGTATTATTGAAATTTGGTCTTGCCTTTGCTGTTCATGACTTATGCGAAAAGTATTCCAATTCAGAAATCCAATTTATCAGTGATGATAATGGAATAAAAAGATACAATCAACAATTTGAGATTAAGATTTATAATATCATTGAAGAATTGATCAATAATATTATGAAGCATAGTAGTGCAAAGAATGCGTCCATTAATCTTATTGAAAGGAATGGTGATAAATTATTGATACAAATTATTGATGATGGGAAGGGATTTGAGCTTAATAAAGCCAGAAAAAAGGATGGCTTAGGACTAAGTCATATTGAAGCCAGAATAAAAATTATGAAAGGCGTTTTCAATATCAACACAAAGAAAGGAGAGGGAACAAGTATTTTTATTTCAGTTCCGATTTACCAGCCAGAACTGTCTGAAGCGGTTTAGTATTGCCTTTTTATTTCAATGATTTCCAGTTTTCTAATGTCTGTTTTATTAATTTCAAATCGCAGCATTGTCTTTACTTTGTGAAATCCATGATTTCCAATTGCCCCTGGATTCATATGCAAGAGCTTTAATTTTTTATCATATTGAACCTTTAAAATATGCGAATGACCTGAAATAAATATTTTAGGAGGGCGCAAAGAAAGAGATTCCTTAATTCTTGAATTGTAGCGATTTGGATAACCACCTATATGAGTCATCCATACGCCAACATTTTCAGCCATAAACTTATTGTCTAAAGGAAATTCACTGCGAATGTCTTTATCGTCAATATTTCCGTAGACTGCCCTTAAAAGGCTTACTTCTTGAATTGCACTAGTAACCTCAAGGGACCCAATATCACCTGCGTGCCATACCTCATCAGCGTCTTTGCAATAATTCAGAATTTTTTCATCTATAAAACCGTGAGAATCTGATAGTAGTAAAATTTTAAGGGCCAAGCGATTATTGATTAAATTAATTATCTTTGTTGACCGTAAAATTAGAGCTTTTTGAGATACTTTATTGAACTTTCTTACAATGGTAAAAATTATCATGGATGGCAAATACAACCCAATGAGATTTCGATTCAGGAAACCATTGAAAAAGCCCTTTCATTATTATTAAAAGTAAGGGTTGCAGTTATAGGTTGCGGGAGGACTGATACCGGAGTACATGCGAGTCAATTTTTTTTGCATTTTGATTACAAAATGGCAATAGATAAAGAAAAGTTAAAGTTCAAGCTAAATTCTTTTTTACCAGAGGATATCGCTATTTTTCAAATAATTAGTGTGATTGATGAAGCGCATGCAAGGTTTCAAGCAGTATCAAGAAGTTATCAATACAAAGTGTCTTTGGAAAAGAATGTATTTTTGAAAGACTTAAGTTTAGAGTTTTCTCAGACGGTACTTGATGTTGACTTAATGAACAAAGCCTCAGATATGCTATTGAATTATACAGATTTCAAATGCTTTTCTAAAACAAAGACTGATGTTAAAACATATCAATGTGAAGTAACTGAGGCCTATTGGGAACTTAAGAAAAATCAATTAATTTTTAATATTAGCGCCAATAGATTTTTGAGAAACATGGTTAGGGCGATTGTTGGTACCCTTCTTGAGGTAGGAAAAGGTAGGATGAGTTTGGATGGGTTTAAAACTGTAATTGAATCTCGGGACAGAAAAAAGGCTGGAGCCTCAGTAAAAGCAAAAGGATTGTTCTTAACAGCGGTGGTATACCCAGAGCATATTTTCAACGATTAATTATGTCTGAAAAGAAAGAAGAAAACAAGAAAGTTATTGGTAAGGTTTATGACGTCAAACTTTTTAAAAGGTTGATGAATTATGCCCGTCATTATAAATTACAATTTAGTATTGCTGTGATCGCGGTTTTGTCGGTAGCTTTGCTGGCTGCGGTGAGACCGATTCTTTTGAAGAGGATCATTGATGATTTTATTTTCAATAGAAATGCTGATCAACTAGTTGTCTTTACCAGTTTGATGGTGCTGGTTCTCGTTATTGAGGTGTTATTCCAGTTTCTCTTTATTTATTTTGCCAATTGGTTAGGGCAAAATATTATAAAGGATATGAGAACCCAGCTCTTTAAACATTTGCTTCATTTTAAAATGAAGTATTTTAATACCTCTGCGGTTGGAAAGCTTGTTACAAGAGTGGTGTCAGATATTGAAACCATAGCTAGTGTATTTGGTCAAGGACTGTTCATGATCATCAGTGATTTATTGAAAATGTCTGTTATTGCTATTGTTATGCTGTGGATGAATTGGCGGTTAGCTTTAATAGTATTTTCCATTTTGCCAATCCTTATTTTTGCCACGAAGATCTTTCAAAAAGCGATGAAAGGGGCCTTTCAGGATGTTAGAACTGAGGTGTCCAACTTGAATAGTTTTGTACAAGAACGAATTACGGGAATGCGAATAATTCAATTATTCACTCGTGAAAAGATTGAGTATGATAAATTTAAAAAAATTAATGATAATCATAAAAAAGCCTGGATAAGAACTGTATGGTATAATTCGATTTTCTTTCCTATTGCTGAAGTTCTGCCTTCTATCGCAATAGGATTCGTGGTTTGGTATGGGGGTCTAAATGCAGCTACAAGCAATTCGGTTACAGTTGGTGAGATTATAAGTTTTATCATGATGAATAACATGCTATTTAGACCATTGAGGCAGATTGCGGATAAGTTTAATACGCTCCAAATGGGTATGGTTGCAGCAGAAAGGGTATTCAAGATTATTGATGCCGATGAAGTAGAAACAGATAAGGGGAAGGTTGACATAGAATTATTTAAAGGAAAGGTAAAGTTTAAGGATGTTCACTTTAGTTATGTTCAGGATGAGGAGGTAATTAAAGGCATCTCATTTGATGTAAATCCGGGAGAAACGGTTGCTATAGTTGGTGCTACTGGTGCAGGAAAATCTACAATTATTAATTTGCTCAATCGATTCTATGATATTGATAAAGGGAGTATTGAAATAGATGGTATAAATATTGAGGATTACAACCTTCATCAACTTCGCGATCAGATTGCTGTTGTATTACAAGATGTGTTTTTGTTTTCAGATAGTATTTATAATAATATAACCTTAAAGGACAATTCTATTTCATTAGAAGAAGTAAAGGCTTCGGCAAAGATCATTGGAATTCATGACTTTATTATGTCATTGCCCGGTGGATATAATTATAATGTAAAAGAAAGAGGTGTCATGTTATCCGTAGGTCAAAGGCAATTGATAGCCTTTTTAAGAGCTTCGGTTAGCAAGCCAGGAATACTTATTCTTGATGAAGCCACTTCTTCTATAGATTCATATTCAGAGAAGCTTATACAAGACGCTACTGAAAAACTAACCAAGAATAGAACATCAATTATTATAGCCCACAGGCTGGCAACAATTCAAAAGGCTGATAAGATAATAGTAATGGAAAATGGCATAATTGTAGAACAAGGAAGTCATGCTGAATTATTGGATAAAAAAGGCCATTACAGTAACTTGTATAACATACAATTTCTTCAAAAAAAAGCTAGTTAAAACTGTTTGAGGTGATCTTAGGAATAGATTAATTGAGGTCCTCTTTTACGATTTCTGCCAATTCTAAAAAATCTTCAAAAAGAATAAAAGCGCCATTGTTTATATAGGATACCTGACCTGACTCTTCAGATACTATGAGAGCCAATGCATCAGTTCTTATGGTAATTCCTAATCCTGCCCTATGTCTTAGGCCAAAGTGAGCCGGAATGTCCATGGTGTTTTCAATTGGCAATATAACCCTGGTTGCGGTTATTATATCATTCTCAATGACGATGGCACCATCATGAAGAGGGCTGTTCTTATAAAAGATACTTTTTAAAATAGGTTTATTTACTTTGATTTCCATTTCATCACCGGTCATTTTGACAAATTCCAAACTATTATTCCTTTGTAGAACGATGAGTGCACCCGTTTTTATTTTACTCATTTCTTCGCAAAAAGTAACAATGTCATCAACTTGGCTATTGGCTGCAATTTCCGTTTTAAAGAATTTAAGGTGTTTCAAGATGCCTTTCTTTGAAGCTAAGTTTGTTGATCCAACCATCAATAGGAACTTCCGAATCTCTTGCTGAAAAACAATTATTAGGGCAATAAAACCACCACCAAGAAAATTCCCTAGGATATCACTCAATAACTCCATCTCAAGAGCCTGTGTAAGTTTCCAAATAAGATAGATGATTGCTATTCCGATAAAGATATTTATCGCGGCTGTTCCACGAATCAACCTAAAAACATAAAAGAGTAAAACAGCGACTAAAACAATATCAAGAATGTCTAAAAAGCCGATGTTTAAAAAATTAAATTGATCCAATTCTGAGCGAGTTTTTGTAAATGTATGAA
>CAYMKR010000135.1:0-6674 GCA_964390865.1 uncultured Flavobacteriaceae bacterium
TCACAAAGTTAATAATTAAATTCTTATTTATAAACTATTGTCTTACATATCCACCTAGAGATTCACTTTTCTTCACCTCTTCTGCTTCTCCATCAATACTAATTATCCCTCCAGTACTGGCACTGGCATCAATTAATTTGGAGGCAGTTACATTAGCTAATCCACCCGTATTAGCAGAAACAGTAGTGGTTTCAGTTTCAAGCCTTTCACCTTTATAAATACCACCAGTATTAGACTTTATATTTTGGTTTTTAGAAACTCCTTTTAATTTAACTTCACCTCCTGTAATAACAGAAACATCTAATTGATCAGTATCTAATTCCAATTTAATTCGCCCGGCTTCTTGTGCTTTAATAGTAATTTTTCCTTGTTTAAAAACTTCATCTGAAAAAATGTGTGAGCCTTCATTAGCATCAATCAATGCAATTTCGTCTTTGTAATACAAATAAACCATCACATCATCAGCGGAAAAAGTATGGGTAATACTCATCGATATTTTTAATGTTCCATTTTTATTTTTCACAGTAACTTCTGAAGACCTATTTCCATCAATAATAACCTTTGGGTCGTCACTTTTAATTAGTTCAACTTGCAATCCTCTATAGGTTTTTAAGTTGTGAAAATCTCCAAGATTCATGGTAACCTTTTCCTGAGCGAAACATAAACTTGTCACAAACATCAGGGTAAAAACTAATCTTTTCATTGAATTATAATTTAATTTTAAAATCTACTTAACTATTCTAATAATACTAATTTATTAGACTCATAAAAACATAGTTTGTTACACTGCTGCTGCTTCTACTAAGTTAAAATCAAGGTGTTTTCTTTCCAGATCCGTATTCTTAACCGTCACAGTAACCTGGTCTCCTAATTGATACATTCTTTTATCTGCTTGTCCTACCAGAGCATATTGTTTTTCATCAAAAATAAAATAATCACTCCTAATATCTTTGATTCTAACCATTCCCTCACATTTATTTTCAATGATTTCTACATAAATACCCCACTCAGTCACACCTGAAATAACTCCTTCAAATTCTTGATCTTGATGGTCTTGCATGTATTTTACTTGCATATATTTGATAGAATCACGTTCAGCTTTACTAGCCATATACTCTCTTTCAGACGAATGTTTACATTTCTCTTCAAATTTCTCAGCTTTCACTGATTCACCTCCATCTAAATAATACTGTAACAAACGATGGGCCATAACATCAGGATACCTCCTTATTGGTGAAGTAAAATGTGCATAATAATCAAAAGCTAAACCGTAATGACCAATATTTTCTGTGGTATATACAGCTTTACTCATAGATCTGATAGTTAAGGTCTCAATCATGTTTGACTCAGCCTTACCATGAACATCAGCAAGTAATTGATTGAGTGAATCAGAAGTGGATTCTCTTGAGTTTGTATCAATTCTATAACCAAACTTTGAAATAATACCTTGCAATAAAGCCAATTTATCAATATTTGGCTCATCATGAACTCTGTAAACAAAAGTCTTCTTTTTCTTACCAATAAACTCAGCTACTTTTCTATTTGCAAGAAGCATGAATTCCTCAATAAGTTTATTAGCATCCTTAGATTCCTTTACATAAACCCCAATCGGATTGGAATTTTCATCCAAGTTAAATCTTACTTCAGTTTTATCAAACGAAATGGCACCTTGAGCCATTCTGCGTTTTCTTATTTTCTTAGCCAGCCCGTCTAAAGTTAAAATAGCTTCCTTAATCGGTTCATCAACATCTACGTCATTTCCTTCAATAATTTCTTGAGCATCTTCATAAGCAAATCTCTTATCTGAATAAATTACTGTTCTTCCGTACCATGAATCTAAAACATGACCTTTTTCATCCATTTTAAAAACCGCAGAAAAAGTAAGTTTTTCCTCATTAGGTCTTAAAGAACAAACATTATTAGAAAGAATTTCAGGCAACATAGGTACAACCCTATCTACTAAATATACTGAAGTAGCACGCTCATAAGCCTCTTGTTCAAGAACCGTATCTTCTTTCACATAATGAGATACATCTGCTATGTGTATACCAATTTCATAATTCCCATTTTCCAAAACCATAAATGACAACGCATCATCAAAATCCTTAGCATCTTTTGGGTCAATAGTAAAGGTTAGATCCTTTCTCATATCCCTTCGTTTACCTATTTCTTCCTTTGTGATTTCAATAGGAATATTTGAAGCATAAGCTTCAACTTCTTCCGGAAAAGTATAAGGTAAACCATATTCAAGTAATATGGAATGAATTTCTGTATCGTGATCACCTGGTTTACCAAGCACTTGTAAAATTTGACCAAATGGATTCTTTGAGTTAGTAGGCCAATCTATAATTTTAGCCAGTACTTTATCACCATCTTCAGCCTCACCTAATTGCTCTGATGAAATAAAAATATCCGCATACATTTTATGATCATCAGGAACAACAAATCCAAAAGATTTACTTTTCTGCAAAACTCCTACAAATTCTGTTTTAGCTCTTTCTAATATTTCTACAATATCACCTTCCTGTTTTTTATTCTTTTTTCTCTTATAAACATAAACCTTAACCAAATCATTATTCAATGCATGGTTTACATTTCTTGAAGGAATATAAATATCATGTTCTAAATCTTCACAAACAACATAGGCATTACCTCTTGAAGTTACTTCAATTATTCCTTGATAATAATGGCTTTGAGCAACCATAATATATTTTCCTATTTCTACTTCCTCAATTCTTTCCTCAGCTTTTAATTCCTGTAGTTTTTTAACAATTTGATCTCTTCCATTAGCCTCTAGTATATCTAATTTAGAAGCAATCTGTTTATAATTGAGTAACTTATTGGAGTTCTGATTAAAAACTTGTAAAATTCTTTTGCTTAAATCTTTAATTTCGTTTACTTTTTTCTTGTAAATTCTATTCTTATTTCTTGACATTAATTCAATATTTCTATTTTTTAAAAGTACGTATTATAATGACAATCAATTCTAAAAACAATAATTAAAAACAAATCGTAATTTGCAGTAATTGAATCAATTAACAATGAAAAGTGTTTGGTACATAATTTTTAATCCAGTATCTGGAGGTGGAAAAAATGAAAAACTTCTTAAAAACATAAAAAAGTTACTATTTAAATATGAAGTGAGTTTTGATATTGTATCTACAGAATATGTACATCATGAGAAATTATTAGTCAATAATGCTATTAATAATGGTTATCGTAAATTCATTTGTATAGGTGGGGATGGTACACTTCATCATATGGTTAATGGGATCATGAAACAAACTCTAATAGCTTCTCATAAAATAACTTTGGCTGTAATTCCTATTGGAACCGGAAATGATTGGGTTAAAAATTACAAAATTTCTTCAAAACCAGAAAAAGCGATCAAAACAATCCTGAAGAACAAATCAATCTATCAAGATATAGGTCGTATCACACTCATAGAATCTCAAAAAGAAATATATTTTACCAATGCTGCTGGAATAGGTTTTGACGCATTTGTAGTAAAAAATATTAAAGCTTATGTAAAATGGGGCTCCTTAGCTTACATTATTGCCGCCTTATTCGGGTTAAAAGAATTTAAACCTGGTAAATTTATTTTAAAAACTAAAGGCAATAGTTTTGATTCCCATATGTTTTTAATTAGCATTGGCTTGTGCAAGTATTCAGGATCTGGCATGCAATTAACTGATTATAAAAATCATGAAAATGATTATTTTGATATTACATACATTTCAAAGATCAATCCATTCCAAGTGATACGACATATTTTTAAATTATATTTTGGAGGTATCAAAAATATAAAAGAATCTCAATGTTTTAGAGAAAAACAAATTAAAACCGTAAACAATTATTCTTCTTATATACAGGCTGACGGTGAGCTTATTGGCTCAGGTGATGTAAAAATAACGCTAATTCCAAAAGCTATTAGATTTATCATATCATAATATTTTTAAGAATTTTAACATTTTTGTAACATTTCAGTAAATGTCTCGTCTATAGGATATATGAAACCAGTTGTTAAAATATTAATTCTCTGTATTCTTATTTTTGCCCTAAGTATCTTCGCGGCAAAAAAAAGCATAGATTATACTTTTAAAAAAGTTGAATGCACTCAAACCACTCAGACTACTGCTCTATACTTTTTATCGGCTTCTGATAATCTTTAATCAATCACTTTTTTCGTTTCATTTTTTTAATCTTATTAACAACCATTATATTAATAATAGATTTATTTAAATTTTAAAAAAAGAAATGATGTGTATTATAGCTTGTTAATACATCCAATAAATAGTTTTAATTAAATTATGAAATGTCAGTTGTAAAAAACTGTAAACATATTATAAAAAACTAAGTACCTAGAAATCAAATTTATTTTAGAGTTGTTCACAATTTAATAATAAGGTATTAACCATTATTAATGGAAAACTAAATAAAAAATATTGATAATAATACTGTTAAAACCTGTTAATAAACAGCAGTGAATTACTTACAAATAAATTTGTTTGTTTTATATGTTTAAAGCAATAGTTAAAATGGAATGAACTGCAAAATATATTTATAAGAACTATAGGTAATTTAGTTAACAATTAGGTAATATTATAATTCCTTCCTAATCAACAGAATGCAAACATTCATTAACAATGTAATAATTTTATGTTTATTACTTGAATAAGCTTAATTTTGTTTAAAAATAATAGGATGAAACTAGCTATTGGAAATGATCATGCAGGAACAGATTATAAATTTGAAATTGTTGATTATTTAAAGAATAATGGAGTAGACGTAGTTAATTTTGGTACAGATGATAATAAAAGTATGGATTATCCTGATGCGATTCATCCTGTAGCGGAGGCCGTTGAATCAGGTGATGCAGACCTTGGGATCATTATCTGTGGCAGTGGAAATGGAGCCGCCATGACTGCTAATCATCATCAAAAAATTCGTGCAGCTCTTTGTTGGAATAATGAATTAGTATCTCTTGCCAGACAACATAATGACGCCAATATTTTAAGTATTCCAGCTAGATTTGTTTCTAAAGAGGACGCTTTACAATTTGTAAAGACATTTATAAATACTGAATTTGAAGGGGGTCGACACCAGAATAGAATTGACAAAATACCTACAGATAGCTAATATAATTATATGGGTCATCATCATTCACATCAACATGGCCAATTGTCTGGAAACAGACTACTTTTTTCAATTGTTTTAAATATAATAATTACTGCTTCTCAAATAGTTGGTGGTATTATTTCAGGGAGTTTAGCTTTAATTTCTGATGCTATTCATAATTTGTCTGATGTAATTTCATTGATTATAAGTTATGTTGCCAATATACTCAGTAATAAAAAGAAACAAACCTTACATCAAACCTTCGGATTTAAAAGGGCTGAAATTATTGCCGCTTTTATTAATTCATCTACCTTAATTATTATTGCTGTTTTTTTAGCGATCGAGGCAGTCAAAAGATTGAATGATCCACGAGAAATTGAAAGTAACTTAGTGATATGGCTAGCCTTTATAGCAATTCTTGGCAATGGCTTAAGTGTCTTATTATTAAAGAAAGATGCCAACCATAATTTAAATATGAAATCTGCCTATCTGCATTTGATAACAGATATGTTGACATCGGTGGCGGTTTTGATTGGTGGTCTTTTAATGAAGTACTATCAAATTTACTGGTTAGATGCCATTTTGACTATTTTAATTTCAATTTACCTTCTTTATATGAGTTGGAGTATTTTTATAGAGTCACTAAAAATATTAATGCTTTTTGCTCCCAAGCATCTTGAAATTAAAGATATTCAAAATGAAATTATTTCAGTACAAGAAATTAAAAATATACATCATGTTCATATATGGCAATTAAACGACCATGATGTTCATTTTGAGGCACATATAGAATTTAAAAAAGACATAACTCTTTCAGAATTTGATAAGATATGTACGAGGGTTGAACTGATTTTATTTGAAAAATTTCACATCAATCATTCTAACCTTCAACCAGAATTTGAAAGGGATGATCACAAAGATTTAATTATTCAGGATTAATTTATAAGTATATGAAATGGACACTTAAGAGCTTCAATGAATTAACCCTTTCAGAATTTCATGACATTATTCAACTTCGCCTGGATATATTCGTTGTTGAGCAAGATTGCCCTTATTTGGACCTAGATGGAAAAGATGAAATAGCATATCATTTTTTTGCACAAACTAACGAAGGCCAAACAGTAGCATATACAAGATTATTTGGTCCTGATGAATATTATGAAGAGGCCGCTATTGGTAGGGTAGTAGTGCATAAGGATTTTAGAAAAGATGGATTAGGATTTGAATTAATGTCAAAATCAATTGCTCAAGTAGAAGGTCTATATGATGCTAAAACCATTAAAATCGGTGCACAGAGATACCTAAGAAAATTCTACGAATCGCTTGGTTTTATATCCATAGATGAGTTTTACATGGAGGATGGAATCCCTCACTTGTATATGATAAAGGGTGTAAACCCCTGATTTAGGTTGAGGATAAAGTTAATTTAGAGTTTTTTTTTCAAAAGAGATCCTTTATAGTATTGTATTTTTTATGCTTTTCTATCGAATACATAAAAATTATTTGAAAAGCGTTAAATTTTCTCCAAGGCTTCAAAAATTCTATACACGCTTTTC
>CAYMKR010000136.1:0-6666 GCA_964390865.1 uncultured Flavobacteriaceae bacterium
TCCACCATAATTGTCTTTTCTATATCATTCATCAACTCCAATTTCCTTTTGTGCAGAATCATCTGCTTGATTGTTGGAATCACATAATTTAATGGAGCAATCTCATTTCTGCGACGCAAGTCCTTAACAGCGAGCAAATATAGTCCTAATGAATCTTCTTTTTGAATATATTGTTCCTTTTTTATGTTTTTCTCCTCCTTTAAAAAAGTTAACTTTTTCTCGACATCTCTGTACGAAACCCAGATACTATCATTAAAAGAAAATGAATAGAATTCAAGTTCACGTGCAATCAATTCCTCTAAATCATCAGTTGTCTCTGACTTGAATAACTTCACGAGTTCGTTCTTGTCATTCATGTCTTTATTGAAATGAATATATTTGAGCTGAATTAAGTCCTCGTTGAGCCTGTAGACATTCTTGTTGGCATCGTAATAATCATTTATATCAATTTCAGTGATTACCGTATCCAACTCTTGCTGTAATAAAGCTTTTTTATACCTATCAATCAAAAGTTCCTTTCTGTAATCTCGAATCAATTCCTCGATTTCACCATTATCATCTTCAACGTTAATTCTGGCTTTTTCTAGCAACAATTCTTTTGTAGCCCAAATTTTGATATAGTTGTTTCTATAAAGTAGGCTATCCTCACTCACAAGACCTGATGGCATAGCTTCATCTAAATCCTTCCTGGATAAATACTTATCATTTACCCTGGCCACTGCGTTCTGACTGGGTGCGTCAGGCTTACAGCTGATTAAGCCTAACAATATGATTGAATATGTCAATAGCCTATTTTTCATTCGAGTTCAAATCTTTTCTTAAGTTCCTTATAATTCTTTTGATTAATTTTCACCTCATACTTCTCCTGTAATTCTTCAACCCACTTTAACTCCAGAAAATTTTGATAATCATTCATTACTTCACCGCGTGTTTCTTTTAGCTTCTTCAGTTTAGGGTCAAAGATAGTATCTACCTTTATGATTGTAAAATTATCTGCTTCTTCTTCGTAAATTTCAGATACACCTAAAACAATTGAATATTCAGAAGGCAATTTCTGACTTCCAACTTCTAATGTTCCCTTACTGAAAAGCACATGGATTCTCGCACCTTCATTAACCGAATTCTTAATAGAATCTGTATTCATATTCTTAAGAAGCAGTTCTCGCACTACTTTTGCTTTCTCAAGTTGAGTGCAGCTGGCAATTGTAACTTCACCTCTTTTCTTCCATTTATATTTATTTCTATTCGCATCAAAATAATTCTGAAGTCCGAGACTGTCTTTTTCAGACTTTTCCCATACTTCCTTTTGTAATAATTCAAATAACAATAAGCCATCTTGGTATTCCTTATATGTCAAACGAAACTCCTTATTTGTTTCCTCTAAATGACTTTTATAATACTCGATGATCATTTTATTTCTAAAACCAGCATACGATTCTGCCTTCGTTTTCTTCTCAAAATCCTTAGCATATTCAAAAAAATCATGACCCGTATATATTAGTTCCTGAACGCTTAACAAGGTATCTGTATTCTTCTCAAAACCCTTAATGCTTGGATATAGTTGTAATTTAGCCTTGTAGGTAACCACCTTATAATCCTTTGCAATTTTCTGAGCCAACGATCTTTCCACATAACTCGAACGGCTACCGTTTTTAACTTTTGATTCTAGTTTTACATATAAATCCTCATATGCTGGTATAGGAAATTTTTTTAATAATTTCAGAATATGCCAACCATAATCACTCTCAAAAGGGCTAGAATAATCTCCCTCATTTTCCAAGGAAAAAGCAATGTCTTCAAAAGATTTGATCATTCTACCCGGACCAAATTTAGGTAAGACACCTCCTTTTTGAGCAGAACTAAGATCGTCTGAGTGCTCCTTAGCAATTTTGTCAAAATCCCCTCCTTGTTCTAGTTTTTGATAAATCTCAAAAATCTTATCTTCAGATTGCTTCAAGTCGCTGCTATCATTTTTAACCATGATATGTGCCACTTGAACTTCTCCAAGAGATTTCCTTCTATTGTTTACCTGCACAATATGATATCCAAATTGAGTTCTAAATGGTTCTGAGATATGACCCACTTCGGTTTGATATGCTGCATTTTCAAAATTGTAGACCATAGAAAATGCCGAAAAATACCCTAAACTTCCATTATTCATTTTCACTGAGGGATCTTCTGAATAACGCCTTGCTATACTGTCAAAATGAGCTCCATTTATGATTTCATTCCTGGCCCTTGATATTTTTTCGTAAGCTTTTAAAGTGTCTAAAGGACTAGCTTCGGGTTCTAAAAGAATTAAAATATGACTAGCATTCACTTCTTCAATTGTCCTGGCGTAAGCTTCTCTAATTAAATCTTCAGTAGCTTCTGGGTTTTGCAAATAAGGTTGGATAAGTTGCTCACGATAATTCTCTAATTCAGAAGTATATGAACTTACTGTGTCCAACTTCATTTCTCGAGCTTGTGTAAGTTTTAATTTAAAGTCAACGAAAAGATCGAAGTAATCATCAAAACCTTTACGCTCGTCTTCAACAACTATATCCTTATTCTTTTCGTAAACTCGAATGAATTCTGAATTATAGACATCAGTATCATCAATACTAAAAAGTTTCTTGTCTGCATCCTGTCCTCTGGCAAAACCACTTATAAGAATGGCAGATAAGATCACTACTTTTTTTATCCTCATTTCCAATTGTTTCCTCTCTCTTGATAAATCTTCTAAAACGCTCAAAAATATTTTATATTTTTCAATTGGCTTGTTAAAAATATCACAAAGAAATAACCCCTTCAACTTTTGACACTTCCTGGTACTTATCAATAATATCATCAGGTGACTTCATATTTACTAAAACCGTCAAACTTGTATATTTACCAGTCTTTGATGATTTAGAATTTATGACAGCTCCCATATTATCGAAGATATTTTCAATTTGTTTAAATTTTTCATCTCCGCTTGGTATGATAAATTTATACATATATTTGGTAGGAAACTCCGTTGTTTCAATCAAACTTTTCTTTAATTTCTCATAAAAATCCGACTCCTTACTCATTCCTAATATTTTGAATTTAAAAGTCTTCAAATTTACAATTATTATTTTCTTAATTTTGGAATTGTATTAAGAATAATTCCCATTAGTTGAAGCAAAAAAAAATAGTGATTACCGGGGGCCCTGGCACAGGTAAATCAACAGTTATTGATCAATTGGCAAGCATGGAGTTTACCTGTATGCCTGAAATTTCACGAACAATCACTAAAGAAGCTCAAGAGTCTGGAATTGATCAACTTTTTTTAACAGATCCTCTGTTGTTCAGTCGTCTTTTATTAAAAGGAAGAATCAAACAGTATCAAGAGGCCGATTTACAACAGTCAAACACTGTCTTTTTTGACAGAGGCATTCCTGATATTCATGGCTACATGGATTACCTTGGAACAGAATATCCGAATGATTATATAAAAAAAAGTAATGAACACAGGTATTCAAAAATATTTATGATGCCTCCTTGGAAGAATATTTACAAAACCGATAATGAACGATATGAATCATTTGAACAATCCTTAATTATTTATCAATACTTGATCACGGCCTACGAAGCCAATAATTATACTATCATTACTGTTCCAGAAGGCAGCATCAGTTCTAGAGTGGACTTTATTTTAAAATCTCTCTAATTAACATATGAATAAAGCAATTGAGTTATTAAAAAAACATTGGGGATTTGATACTTTTCGTCGACCCCAAGAACAAATTATTAGGTCTGTTTTAAACAAGGAGGATGTTTTTGTTTTGTTACCAACAGGCGCCGGGAAATCGCTCTGCTATCAGCTTCCAGCCCTACTTAATGATGGAATATGCTTGGTTATTTCACCCCTCATTGCCCTTATGGAAGATCAGGTGAAAAGTCTTGAAGAGAAAGGCATAAAAGCATTGATGCTAAGCTCAAAACTCAACAGACATGAAACGATAATTGCCTTTGATAATCTACTACACGGCAATTATAAGTTCTTATACCTCTCGCCTGAAAAATTGCAATCAGAATTTATACAAGAAAAAATCAGCCAACTGCAGTTAAATTGCATTGCCATTGACGAAGCCCATTGCATATCACAATGGGGCCATGATTTCAGACCAGCTTATTTAAAAATCCCCTTATTGAATGATTTATATCCTGACACGCCTAAAATTGCATTGACCGCCACGGCAACTGATATCGTACAGCAAGACATCGTAGAAAACCTTCAACTTCATAAAGCTAAATTATTTAAGGGATCCTATTATAGAAATAACTTATGTATTTTTATGCGTAAAACAGAAAATATAAGACGAGAATTACTCAAACTGGTAAAGTCGATTGATGAGCCAGCCATCATATATGTGAGCTCTAGAAAAAATGCGGTACAATATGCTCAGTTTTTACAACATAACGATATCAAGGCAACTTATTATCACGGAGGGCAATCTCATGAAGAAAAAAGTAAAGCTTTAAAACATTGGAAAACGGAAGCCTCTAAAGTAATGGTTGCAACAAATGCCTTTGGGATGGGTATAGACAAAGCAAATGTAAGACTGATAATCCATACGCATTTACCCAATAGCATTGAGAACTATATGCAGGAAATTGGTCGTGCCGGCCGGGATCATAAAAAAGCATGGGCCCATTTATTGTACAATGATCATAGCATTTATGCAAGTGACAGTTTGATTGAAAAGTCAATGGTGAGTCCAATGGATTGTAAAAAAATATTTGGGAAACTTAATGACTATTATCAAATAGCCAAAGGTGAATTGAACGAAGCTCCATTTGAGTTCGATATTCAAGAATTTTCCTCAAGTTATGATTTCTCATTAGCGAAAGTCTTTCATGCCTTAAATCATTTACATAATGAGAATATCATTTTTCTTGATCAGGGGTTTGGTAAAGATTCAAGGATTCGTGTTATTGATCGCTCTGACAGCTTGTTCCATATGCAAAATAGCAATAATGATCGGGCACGAGTGCTTCAGGTTATATTGAGATCTTATGGAGGGATTCACGACCAATTTGTTTCAATAAATGAGAAATATATTGCGCAAAAATTAGTCAAGTCAAAGAAAGACATCATTGAAATTTTAGACAGACTTCAAAAGGATGAAGTACTTATTTACAAAAGGGCTAATAATCATATGACCATAAAATTTTTGGTTCCAAGGGAGGATGATTTTATTTACCATTCAATCAGCGATCATATCAAGAATCGTAACAAGCTTAAATTAAAAAAGGCATCTGCCTTTAAAGAAATAATTAGAAACGATCATATATGCAGACAAATTCAGCTACTTGATTATTTTTCGGAATCCCTAAAAGAACCTTGTGGTCAATGTGACATATGTCTTCAAAATAAAAGTAGTTTAAAACTAGATCCAGAAACTGTTTCAAATAACATCATCGCCTTATTAAATAAACATAATAGCTTGGATATAAATGAGATAAGTGACTACTTATTTATTGATAAAAAACAAATCATAAAAACTCTTGAAATATTAGTAGAAAAAAAGAGTATAGATTTAGATTTGCAGAATAAATTTTATTTAAAAACATGAAAGATCTTCGTATCGTTTTTATGGGCACACCTGATTTTGCTGTTGCCACGCTTCATGCCCTTATTGAAGCGAAAAAGAATATAGTGGCTGTCATAACCGCTCCGGATAAACCTGCTGGTAGAGGAAGAAAAATAAATCAATCTGCTGTAAAAAAATATGCAATTACAAGGTCGTTAAATATAATGCAACCTCCCAATTTGAAAGATTCTGGTTTTCTTAGCGAATTGGAAGCTTTGCATGCAGATTTACAAATAGTGGTGGCTTTTAGAATGCTACCCAAACAAGTATGGTCTATGCCAGAGTTTGGAACATTTAACCTTCATGCTTCCCTCCTTCCTGATTACAGAGGAGCAGCTCCTATCAATTGGGCCATTATTAATGGCGATACCAAAACTGGTGTCACCACATTCTTTATTAATGAAGACATAGATACAGGTGCCATTATAAAACAAGAGTCAATAGATATTTCTTCAACTTCTTCAGCAGGAGTTCTGCATGACAAACTTATGGAATTGGGTAGCAAGGTTGTTGTAGAAACAGTAGGATTGATTGAAAAAGGCAACGTGACTCCATTAGAGCAGAAAACTGGAATGTTTAAAGCAGCACCTAAACTTGATAAAGTGAATTGTCGAATCAACTGGACAAATTCTGCTCAATCAATCTATAATCATATAAGAGGTCTTAATCCATATCCAGGAGCCTCGACTATTCTTGAAAATAATAAGGAGCAAATAGAACTTAAAATTTATGATGCTCAGGTTATAGAAGAAGCTCACCAATACCCTATTGGCCATCTTTTAATTTCGAAAAAGAAAATTTTAGTGGCTTTATCAAAAGGATTTCTGGAAATCAAAGATTTGAAATTAGCTGGTAAAAGACGAATGGATGTCATTAGTTTACTTAACGGCTATGACTTTCATAGTCAAGCTAAAATGATCTAATCACAATCATTATAGGGACTTAGCGTCATTTTTAAAAAAATATATGGGGGTTTATCAACAAATTGAGCTTAATTATCAACAATATGGGGGTTTTTGAGCACTAAAACTTGCGTAAACCCTTATAAAATCTATATTTGTTCTGC
>CAYMKR010000137.1:0-6665 GCA_964390865.1 uncultured Flavobacteriaceae bacterium
CTGGACTAATATTAATGCTTTGTGTAGTCTCACCAGTACTCCATAAGTAACTATCCCCTCCAGTTGCCGTAAGGGTAGCTTCGTCTCCTTTTTTGATCGTTACATCTTTTCCTGCATTTGCTTTAACTTCCATTACTGTAACTGTTACCTCAGCCTCATCCTTTTTGGCCCCATTTTTTACAGTTACCTTATAAGTAGTGGTCTTATCCGGACTCACCTTGATCTCTGAGGTGGTCTTTCCATTACTCCAACTATATTTAGTTCCTCCGGATGCCACTAAAGTTAGTTCTTCTCCCTTACAAATTGTCTGATCCTCTCCTGCATCTGCCACAACCGTACTTGTTGTTTTGCCCTGATATTCAAAAGCACCAATGTCATTAGCATTTTGAGGTGATCTATGGTTTTTTTCGAAATCAGATGTTACATCCTTTAGTCTCGCCCCTTTATTGATCATCTTACTGCTTGATTTCAATCTAAAATTACCACTAGATTGATTTTCAAACCCAGGCAGCAAACTAATATTCCCACTACCCTTTTCAACAGCCCATGTGTTATGAAAATTAGAATTTTCATAAGTCCATCCACCTTTAAAAGGTAAATCTGCGTCCCTTAGTGGAATATCACTGAATATTACATTTTTATATTCATTACTTCCAAATTGGAATGGCTTATCATTTATCGTCCTGTACATGGCTTTTATATTGTTAAAAGTACAGTTATACACTTTATTCCCACTTGGTTTGGAAGTGCCACTTGTTTTTGTATGATAGGTGCGATGCACTACATTTATATTTTCAAAAACACAATTCCTAATAATACTGTTTTGTTGAATATTAACATCTGTGTCATGTTCTCCATTAGCGATCCATGATATGGCCACATCTACATCATGAATATATAATCGTTCAAAAACATTATAACTTCCTCCACTAACAAATTGGATCCCTCCTGTTTTTTCATCTGTTTTACTGACCTTACGGTTCGGAACTTTGGCGTGAGCCTCGCTATCCTTAAAGACATTATACTTAACATTCTTATGTCGTGCCTGAAACGATCCGTAAATATTTATCGCAGTACAAAACTCTATTAAATTATAATGAACCGGAGCAACGTTTGCTTGGGTTTTTAAGGAGAAACCATGACCATTATGACCCCAACTGTTCGGGGTATCTTTATATGCCAAAGAATTTCTAATAATATTGTCACTACCGCCTAGAAGGTAATAATAATCTGTTGGGGCTTTTGTATCGTATAATCCTAAGGCTTCATTACAATATACCTTTGTGTTATCAATTAATCCATGGTTACCAGAAATCTTAATTCCGTTATGTGTTGCATTAATAACTATCGAGTTACTTATTCTTACTTGATTAGATTCGGAAATATTACTTTCCATTTTGAAACCATAGCCATCACTAGAATCCAAAGCACCCATATCTTTAACAAGAACATTATCTGCAACAAAACCTGTCATTGTGGACGATCTAAATGCCACCTTGTAATTTGTTACTTGTATATTTCTTACTATTAAATAATCAGAATTTTTTAAGTCACAAAAAGTTGATTCATTGCCTCTCTTCCCACCATTAAATAATGGCATTTTCTTCGGATCCAATTTCTTCAACTTACCATTCTTAACATACTTATAATACATTGAAGAAATATCCCCGGGCCTTTTTACATAACCTTCAATCACATTAGGTGAATTAGGGCTATTATTGCGAGGAATCGTTCTTAATTCTCCCTCATTGTACTCATCTCCTGCCTTTACCCAAATTTTTCCTCCACCACCATCAGGCAAAGCCTTAATTGCTTCTTTTAAAGTTTTATAAGCCTCTTTCTCGCTCGAACCATTTCCTGATTTCCCGACTTTGGAATTTACATAAATCTCTTGAACGGACCCTTCTCTTACGCTAAGTCCATTTTCTATATACGAAAGTGTGAAGCTTGGTAATTTATTATTCTTCTTATCTTTGATATTTCCTCCACCTTCATATCTAATGGTATTATTATCCCAAAAAGTAAATGAACTAGATACCTCTAAATAATGCCCTGACGTACTCCCATTGTTTATTTTAATTTTGGTGATTTTCTTTCCCGAAACTACAAAGCCTTTCGAATTTGAACCAGAAATTGCTTTATTACTATTAAAATAGACCCTAGATTCCTGCCCACTTTTTATTTTGAATTTTGACAAGGCAGGAAGATCGCTTTGAGCAAATGCATATAAATTCAATCCTAAAAATAAAACCAAAAAATAATTTTTCATAGCTAATTTTAAACCCATTTCTTAATCTCTAAAATTTCTTAAAGAATGTTTATTTATCAATAATTAAAGGGGATATTTGCATGTTCGAAGAATAGATTATTCTCCCAACAATCAAACTTTAATCATAACGCCTTAAGGCATTAATTAATTAAAATTCTTGGCGAAAGTATTTGTAAATTCTAAAGAGATTCTAAAGAAATAAGTAAGTTATATCTGCTAATAATTCACGAAATAAATTAAAGCTTGATTAATGGCATATTAACAATTTTATTACCAAATTTTGACAATATCCACAATTTGCACCTATTTGCATTAGGCTATTGTCATTCAGCATTACTTATCAACAATTTGAATGATTTATTAAAAACCCATTATTTATTTAGGAAAATGAAAAGGTTGACATTGAGTTATAAAAAATTCATATTTACATTTCATTGACGATGAATTATTGTAGAAATAAATGTTATTCATTTTCACTTCTTTAAACAAATAATTATTTTTACAATTTTTTCAGCATTTTAAAGTTTAAGAATCAGAATGCAATAACTTTAATAAAGTATTGTTTAGAAAAAAGCTTCTTAGTATTTTGAAGGACAATAATCATAAATTAAATTTGATTGAGATTTTTTTAGTTGAAAAGCAACTGATTCTGATTTTTGACTGAAAAGAAATACCGTTTTAAGAGAACCCTAAGAAACTGGTTTAATAGAGCCATTAATAACTGAATAAACTGCAAACAAAATTTAATTATTAGTTTGTTATTTTTTGCAGATAGTTTAATAATAAAATAATTATATGAAGCAATTAGTTCGTAACGTTAAAATAATTGGTACTGGTTCGTTTGTACCTGAAAAAATTTATACAAATGAGTATCTTGAAACCATTATAGAAACTAATAGCGGGTGGATTGAAAAGAACTTAGGAATTAAAGAAAGACACATTGCCTCAGAGGATGAGGCTACTAGCGATTTAGCATATAAAGCAGGCTTAGCTGCTGTCGAAAATTCAGGATTGGCAATTGAAGACATCGATTTGATAATCGTCGCGACATCTACTCCAGATAGATTAGCTCCTTCAACTGCAGCCATCGTTCAAGACAAAATGAAAGCTTATAATGCTGTTGCTTTTGATCTTGCAGCCGTTTGTAGTGGATTTTTATATGCCATGTCTGTTGGTTCTCAGTTTATTGCCTCTGGAGTTTATGATAATATTTTACTAATTGGAGCTGATACTTTTTCAAAAATAACGGATTGGACAAGACGTGACGCTGTGTTTTTTGGAGATGGAGCAGGAGCTGCTATCTTGTCTGCTGGAAATATTAATGAGGGGTTTATGGCATTTAGATTATACACTGATGGTAGAGGGAAATTTAATTTTACAATTCCGGGTGGAGGCTCTGAAATTCCTTCGACACATGATTCCGTTAAGAATGGGAAACACTTTTTTCAAATGAATGGAGCGGCTGTATATGAAACGGCAACCAAAGTATTACCCCAAGCCATAACTCAGGTTTTAACTGATACAGGCTTATCAGTAGATGATATAGACTTTTTGATACCGCATCAACCAAGCATACGAATTCTTAAGAAGACGGCTGAAATATTAGAATTACCTTGGGAAAAGGTCATGACAAATATGGATAAATATGCAAATACATCGGGAGGGACAATTCCCATACTTTTAGACGAGGTGAACAGGGCCGGGAAATTAAAAAAAGGAGATGTAGTTCTATTTGCTGCTGTAGGCAGTGGTTGGACCTATGGAGCGTCTATTTTAAAATGGGCTTAGATATTAACTAAATAATAAGAATATGATAATTATTACAGGCGCTTCTAGAGGAGTTGGTGCATACTTGTTTAATAAATATGAATCTCTCGGAGAAAAAGTATTTGGCACTTATAACCTTACCAAGCCGCAGAGTCGTTCAGAAAATGGAGTTTATCATAAAGTAAACGTCGTCAATTATCCAGAAATAGAAAATTGGGTGAATGAAATTGGCGATTTCAATGAGGTCACGCTTATTAATTGCGCTGGAATATCATATAATTCATTTGCTCATAAATCAGATGTTGAAAAATGGAAAAATGTGATTGACGTTAATTTGATAGGTACCTATAATGTTATTAGGGCTGTACTAGTCCAAATGCGAGAAAATAATTTTGGGCGTATCATCAATTTTGCATCCGTAGCTGCTCAAAAAGGAACACCTGGGATAAGTGCATATTCCGCTTCTAAATCTGCATTATGGGGTTTGTCAAAAAGCATTGCTGTTGAAAACGCTTCAAAAGGAATTACAATTAACAATATAAATCTTGGCTATTCCGAATTAGGCATGATCGAGGAAGTACCTGAAAAATATAAAGAAATCATAAAGTCTCAAATTCCAAACGGGGAATTTTGCAAAAAAGAAGATATTTTCAAATGTGTTGAATTCATTAGAAATAATGAATATTTAAACGGGTCTTCTGTCGATTTAAATGGAGGGATATTCTAATTATCAATATTTCCTAATTCAAGAAACACCTCTGCCATCATACATCTGGCACTGCCTCCACCACAAGCTTCTATCGTACTCAAGTCACTTGATAAGATGGTGGCTTCTTTTGATAATATATCTAGTTGATAGTCTGTGAGACAATCGAAAGCATCTTGGCTCATTACCGTTATCGGCTTTTTGTCACTGCCAAGAACTTGAAGCATATTTCCGGCAAAATGTTCGACTTGTTCTTCTGTGATTTTTACAATTTGCTTATCGCTCATTAAAACATGGTTAATGAAATTTTTCCGCTCCTTTTTGTCATCTATTGCATCAAGGCAAACGACCACACTTTTCTGGGTAACTGCCATCATAACGTTGGTATGATAAATAAGTTCCCTTTTTCCATTAACGGTTTGATAGGCATGAAAAACGACTGGTGTATATTCAAAATCTTCGCAAAACTCGATAAAAAGTCCTTCATCAGCTCTTGCAGACAACGCGCAATAAGCCACCCCATTCACGCGATCCAATACGATACTCCCCGTACCTTCAAGAAAAACATTCTCATCTTCTGCTGAAGAATAGTCAATGATATCATTTATTATAAATCCTTTTTCTTCTAGTTTATCTAAAATGTCCTCTCTCCTCTCAAATCTCCTGTTTTCAGCAAACATGGGATATAAGCCTACTTTACCATTTTTATGAAAAGAACTCCAGTTATTTGGAAAAATAGAATCTGGCGTACTAGGAACCAAGGTGTCTTCAATGACAACAACTTCGACTCCAACCTTTCTCAATTTAGCAACAAAATTATCAAATTCAGTCACAGCCTTGAATTGAATATCTTCAACCGACACTCCCTTCAGGCTCTGTTGATAATAATTATTAACGGCTGTCTGTTCATTCATTCTGAATGAAACAGGTCTTATCATTAATATTGTATTTGTCAGTTGTTTCATTTTCAATATTATTCTCTAATTAAAGGTAAGGTTGAGCACCTCAACAACCCTTCTTGTTTACCAATTTCCGCATAAGCTATTTCCTCTACAGTAATCCCCTGATTCCTCATCCAAGAATTCAATCTATTAAACCCCAATTCAGACACCACTACTGTCTCTGATATGGAAAAAACATTAGAATTCATATTATACATTTCATCCTTCGATATCTCAAACACGTTCTCTTGTCCAAAATAATCCAATAAAAACTGATATTCCTCTTCAACCAAAAACCCATTTTTGTGCAATATGGCTTTATTTTTACCGATTGGTTGAAAACAACAGTCAAGGTGTAAAGCATTCTCTCTAGGATCAGTATTCGATTTCCTGAGTTCAAAAGATTTTACGATTTTGTTGGGAAACAGTTCTTTTAGAAAAGCTACTGCTTCAACATTGGTTCGAGCTGTAATAAAATCCGGATAATCTTCACCCGAATATACACCAACAAAAATGTAATCATTATAAGGCATCACATCACCCCCTTCAACATGAACCTCTGCTGGAGGTATAATCCTATTCACAGGATTCACCTGTTCATATACATCGTTTATCGCATCAAGTTCTTCGATCCGATTCGGCAAAATATTTGATCTAATAAATTTATCTTCAACAACAAAAGCAATATCTCTAGCAAAAATCTGGTTAACATCGTTTAATACTTTGGGTCGATACACCTGGACGCCATGCTTTTTAAGTACACGTTCAAATTCAGTCATTTCCTTCACCATATCTTCTTCCAAAGGATAGGTACCGGCAAGAATATTTTCAATTGACTTTGGGTCATAACAATCCTCAATCTTTGGAACTGGTCCGTTTGATTGGGCTGTGCCTAATACAACGGCCTTTAACCTTGAAGTCTCATTTACAATGTGAAGATCCATTTCTGACTTATTTCTCGCAAAAATAGATAAAAAAAACG
>CAYMKR010000138.1:0-6644 GCA_964390865.1 uncultured Flavobacteriaceae bacterium
GGCACATTGAATACAGTAAAATGATTCAAGATTGCTTCAATGACTTAGGGGTTGTGGTAGAAAATGAAGCAGAAATTTACCAGTATGTAGGTGATGAAGTAATACTCACTTGGACACCTCAAGATGGGTTAAGAAACAATAATTGCATAAATGCATATTTCAATTTCAAACAACAACTAGATAAAAGAAAGAACTATTACATTAGTACTTACGGTATTACACCACAATTTAAAGCGGGAGTAAATACAGGCATAGTCACAGTGACAGAAGTGGGTAAATTCAAAAAAGAAATTGCATATCATGGAGACACTATAAATATTGCTGCAAGGATTCAAGGCAAATGCAATGAATTTAATAAGGAGTTACTGATTTCGGGTAGCATAAAGGACAGATTAGATAATTCTAATTTCACCTTTGAAAATCTCGAAAGTATCCAACTAAGAGGAAAAAAAAGCCTAGTCCCTATTTATGCAGTTTATAATTGAAATAGCAGATAACAATTTATAAAAATAATAGCCAACTTATTAGTAAGCTCAGAAATTTTAGACCACTTGAACTTTCTTGTAAATTGGAAGGAACGAAGCCCACAATCGGCTAATATTCTTATACCAAACGTTACCACCAAGTAATAAAAACGAATAATGATAAGCACTATTATGAGATTCCTAATTACGATAGTTTTACTTTTTCAAGTAAGCTTCTATCTGAATACCCAAGATGCAGATAGTGTTTATTTTACAACTGGATTTAAAATTGGTGACATCACCAATTCTTCAGCTATTATTCTAACAAGATTGTGTGCAACGCCTAATCCTGTAGGGGTGTACCATCAAAGAAAGGAGACTGTATTTAGACACCCAATAGATTTTAATAATGATATGCCAGTCGAGAAAATGGAAGGAGCAGTTCAAGGTTCATCAGGCCAAGTAAAGATAGAACTGATTACTGAAGATACCGTAATAAGTACCGATTGGAAGTATGTTTCTAGCTATAAGGATTTTACATTAAAAAGAAAGTTTGAAGGATTAACGTCTAACACGAATTATTCAATTATCATACAAGGGAGAAAAGGTCCTGCATCTCCCATTACTGAAATAAAGGGGGGATTTAAGACGGCTCCTCTTGAAGATGAAATAGTACCTGTCTTTTTTACTTCATCAACTTGTCAATATTACTGGTCATTTGACGATAGTCGTCGTGGATTTAAAATTTACGACATTATGCAGAAGCTAAATCCATTGTTTCATTGTCAAACTGGTGACTATGTTTACTATGATAAACCAGGGCCAATGGCCTACAATGTTGAACTTGCAAGGCATAAATGGCATGCTATGAATTCTTGGCCATCTTTGTTAGATTTTTACACAAAAACCCCATTATATATACAAAAAGACGACCATGACCTATTAAGGGATGATGCAGGGCCCAATTCCCTCCCATTGGGTGGGCTAACCTATGAAGACGGATTATATATATGGCAAGAACAGGTTCCCATAATAGGTACTCCTTACAGGACCTTTAGATGGGGTAAAGATTTACAAATATGGTTTGTAGAAGGTAGAGAATTCAGAAGTGACAACAAAGCTCCTGACGGAAATGACAAAACTATTTGGGGCAAGGAACAAATAACCTGGTTCAAACAAACAATTGAAACCTCTGACGCATCTTTTAAAATTCTTGTTTCACCTACTCCAATAGTTGGACCTGACCGTTCAAAAGGTAAATTTGATAATCATTCGAACGCCTCGTTTCAAACGGAAGGAATGTGGTTGCGTAAATACCTCGCTAATCATAATGTATTTGTAATTAACGGAGATAGGCATTGGCAATATGTTTCCGTTGATTCAGAAACTGGCTTACGGGAATTCAGTCAAGGTCCAGTAAGTGATTTTCACGCACAAGGTTGGGAGGAGAATAACATTAGACCTGAACATAAGTTTTTAAGAGTAAAAGGAGGATTCTTAGGTGTAAAAGTTTATCGACAAAACGATGAAGCAATTATTGAATTTATACATTATGATGTTGATGGAAATGTGGTAAATAAAGAAATAATCAAAAGCACCAGGGGGTAACAATGTGTAAAAATAATAGCCGAAATAGTAGTGATTTTAAGGTTTCTAACCCGCTTCAATTTTCATGTAACTTGATTAGTAAGAGCAAGGTAGTCGGCAACTATTCTTATACTTACCGGTTGTGCTTCATTATGACCAACCATTAACCTATGATAAAATTCTTTAGAAAAATACGCTACGACCTTATGGAGAAAAACAAAACTGGAAAGTATTTTAAATATGCTATTGGAGAAATTGGTTTAGTGGATATTGGAATATTGATTGCTCTTCAAATTAATAATTGGAGTGAATTGAAAAGGCTTTCCACACAAGAAAACAACCTCTTAACACAACTTAAAGCCAACCTTCTAACGCACCATATTCAAACCGTTACCAGTAATTGAAAAACACAGACACTGATGCGAATCAAATCATTAAATAAATTAACAAACACAATCCTATGAATTTTCAAAATAAATCTATTCTAACCATATTGTTTGTATCGATGATATTGTTGCTATCATGTACCGTCGACAAACAAAAAAACATCCAAACCAAAGCCCTTACTCCCAACATATCATGGCCCATCACCAGCTACAATTTTGGTCAGATGGAAGAATTAAGTATTCCAGAGCAAATTGCACTTTTGAGCAAATCAGGATACAAGGGGCTCATTTTGAAAAGTGCTTCAAAAAAGGATTTCGACAACTTTGAAGAGTATCTGCGCGTTACCGAAAGCACCAACAATTTTAAAGTTGATGCAGTCTTTGAACTATATAAAATTAAGGATGACGCCGAACGACGCGAGCGATGGAAGCTGGTGGTAGATAGGATTGCAGGCAAAGACATCCAGCTATGGATGATCTTTGGTAAAGACGGGTTCGACGATGTATTTGTCGAAGATAAAATACGAGAAATTGTGGCGTATGCTAGCCCTAAAAAAGTAGAGGTCATTCTTTATCCCCATAGCGGTACCTATTTCGAGTCTTCCGAAGAAGCCTTGGTGTTTGCAGATAAAATAGACCACCCAAATCTAAAGATTGCCTTTCATTTATATCACGATATCCGCGCAGGCCATGGCTCTCGTATCCCTGAAGTATTTGAAAACACCAAGCACAGGCTTGGTGCTGTAACACTCGCAGGCACCGATTCGATAGCAGACTTTACATCAAAATTTACAAGAGACACTACCACCATCAAACCTCTCGGGCAGGGCAATTATAACATGAATAATTTTGTTGAGATATTATCCAATTCGGGCTATAAAGGCTCCGTTGGATTTATGAATTTCAAACTAAAGCAGCATCCGACTGTATATCTCCCCAAATCAAAAGAAATATGGGATAAGTATCTGCTAAATCGATAAGTACATAATGCCCTGTACTCTTCTCTCCGCGGTAAAGAAGAAGATATCAATATTTATAACCAGGTCGCCTTGCGGTCTGTTTTTTTATTTCAACACAATGACAGACAACATAAGCAGGATGAGTAAATGAAGAGGTTAAGGGAGAGGTAATACAAAACTAGCTATAGAAATATAGCTGGTTTTTATACTAATGGATGCTTTGCTGAAATAAACTTTGGGTAGTCTCTTATATTTTTTTGTTGCAGAAAACTTTTATATTTTAGTCATGCCATATAGATATTCAAGTAATATTCATTAACTGTTTTCTTGCAAAAATAAAGAGCTCTTTTGACCATTTAATTGAGTCGAAAACTATTAATAGCAAGGGGCCTCGAAAAATTGGCAGAATGACAGATAAACACTTTATTAAGTAGTTGCAGCCAATTCAAAAAAAGATTTTCTATAAAAAATTGTCTATACTATTGAAAATATTAGCTGCCCTCTAACTCTTTAATTGATTTTTTTGCATTCAAATTTTCAGGATTCAACATTAAAGATTTTCTATAATTGGACAAGGCTTCTTTTTTATTTCCAAGTGATTTATAAGCTTCTGCTAAACTATCATATGCATTATATGATTTTGGGTAATTTACACTATTTAATAGAAATAGCTTAAGCGCTTTACCTTCATCATCTTTAAGGTAACCATAAGCAAGCTTATTTATGGTGCTTTCTGGTGGTGAAAATTTACCTCCAAACCTATTTTTGTAATAGCCTACAATCTCTTCTACAGACATAGACTTAATATCTGCTATATAAAAATCTTGATAAATAAATTTTAAGCCGTGGTAAAAGCTTAATATTGGTACTGTCCAATGATTCTCTTCCTCAAAATATTCAATTTTTAAGTTGGGATAAGGAATGTTTTTATTTTGCAATTTCGAAAAAAATAAATCTTGACTACTTCTGGTGAATCCGAAATTTTTCCAAGTTTTATAGCTATATGCAGATGATATATACATCTTTTTATTCTTAAGCTTGTCTTTATTAACCTTGTCAAGGTCTTTTAAAATAATCTGATTATCCCACCAAAAACTTGGATCAATAGCTAGGTAACTATCAAAAGGAGAATTATCAGAGAGATAAGACTCTCCAGCTAACAATCCAGCATATGAATGCCCAACTAATGTTCTGTATGAGTTTGTTCTATAATTTTTATCAATTTCAATAAGAAGTTCTTTTTTCAAAAAGTTTAAAAAATTAGCACTCCCTCCACTTGTTTTTTGAAATTGAGGTTTTTCAGATCCATCTAAAAAAAGTATAGAATTTGTTGGTGTAAAATCACGAGTGCGATCTGTATTCGCAACTGCTACAATAATCATTTCAGGGATTTGTCTTTCGTTCATTTTATCTATCATACCAAATAAAACAGGGAAATTACTATCACCATCCAAAAGCACTAAAACAGGATAAGTCTGTGAACTCTCATTATAAGATTTGGGTAAACCGACAATATAAACCCTATCCTCATTTAAAATTTGTGACTCAATTTTGAATTTTGTTCCTATTACCACACTACCCAATTCTTGTCCTAAACATTGATTTTGATTGCATATTAATATTATTGTAATAATTAGATATACTCGTTTTACCATCTTCATTTTTTCTACATTAAATATTTTGTTTATTCATTAAGGACGATTCCTTTTAAGTAGAGTGGCATTTTTAGGATTAATTTTTTTGATTTATTCAATTAACAACTTGAATTAACCTTGAAAGAATGAATAATATGATTGAAGAAATAATGGCAAACCAAATGAAATTATATATTTTTAGTAAATTTACGAGAATCAATTTTTGGCTACTATTACTAGTTTTAACCTCTCTATTTGATGCAATTTTTGAATTAAAATTAATGAAATCAAAGGTTATATGGAATAGGACATATAGAGAAGGTAAAAGCAATTTTAACCTGTAGCCATATTTCAGGACTAGACATTTGGAAAAAAAGAGATACCACAAAAATTATGGAAGATGAATTATTAGGACTTTTATCTAAATTTCCAACTCTTAATAAGGCAGAAGTAAAAGCAATCGGCGAAAATATTATCGTTCGCTCTGTCAAAAAAGGAACTATACTTCTTAAAGAGGGCGGTATTTCTAAAGAATGTTATTCTCTTTTAAAAGGTTGCGTTCGACAATACTATATCAAGGATGGAGAAGAAAAAACAACTGCTTTCTTTACAGAAGGTCAGGCAGTGGCTTCCTTTACTAGCTATATCAATCAGATTCCTGCGAAACATTACTTGGTTTGTGCAGAGGATTGCTCTCTTACTGTTGGTAGTAAAGAAAAGGAACTACAGATGATTGAGAGGTTTCCGAAACTAGAGCCTATTATCCGCTCAGAAATGGAAAAAAACGCAGGAATAGCACAAGAAGAAATGGCCACTTTCATTACTTCATCTCCTGAAGAACGGTATCTCAATTTAATAAAAAATAGACCAAAATTACTTAATAGAGTTCCTCAACATCAAATTGCCAGTTTCCTTGGTATGAAACCCGAATCATTAAGCAGACTTAGGAAAAGAATCGTTTCTAAATAAGAAATTATTTAAGAATCATCTTCTAGCATAAGTTTTGCGATAGCGTGTATTATTTCTTGTCTAAAATCTTCCTCGTAATCGCAATTTGCTATTAGTACTAAGCCCATTTTTTCTTCGGGAATCATAATTAGGTAGCTTCTAAATCCTTTATCTCCACCATAATGCCCAATTGTTTTTTTTGAATTAATAGTATTCAATTGAAATCCTAAACCTATGTATGGATTTGAACTAAAAGTTGGTTCAATCATTAATTTATTTATATTATTTAAGTTTGAATCATCCAAAGTTTGAAGAAAAGAAATCATCCACTTACTTAAATCTTTTGAAGAAGAATTTAATGTGCTACTTGGTGCATGTTCTCTCGTATATGGATAGGTTTTTCTTTCATAAATATTATTTGTAACCCATCTTTTAGAATGCGGTGATGTCTTTAATGAATCGTGAATTTTGAAATATCTGAAATCACTATTGTACATTCCGTTTTTATTCAAAACATTTTCTTTCAAATAATCATCAAAAGTAGAACCCGATACTTTTTCTATGACATACCCTAAAATATCATACGCCAGATTACTGTATTCATATTTGGTAGAAGGGTCAGAATCAAGTTTAAGGTTAAGTCCTAAAACAAATTCCTTAAGACTA
>CAYMKR010000139.1:0-6551 GCA_964390865.1 uncultured Flavobacteriaceae bacterium
TCTCACTTGCTTTACGTTATATGCATACAACTGTAGAAATGGTTCATAAAGATGATGTTGAAAATGTGATCAAACTGATTTATGAAACTTTATTGGCAATTGATCCAAATAAAGGATTTAGTTATTTTGACTAATGTGGTATTTAAAAACAAGAGTGTTTTTCCTGTCGCTTTTGGTACTAGTTTTTTGTCATGCCCTATTCGGGCAGGATACACTAAAAACCGAAAGCAATAAGTTAGATTTTTTAGATCAGATTGATCAAAGAAATTGGAAGGTTAAAGTACCTATATGGGTACCAGGTTTCAGAGGTTCATTTGCCTATGCCGGGATTACGCACTATCCTGGGGAAGGAGATTTTAGTATCATTGACCGTCTAAATGGAGAACTTGGAGTCGAGTTTTATGCAATTGGTGATATTCAGTTTAAATCGAAAAAATGGCTTTTTGGTATCGATGGTTTTCATACAACCCTTGCTAGTGATCTAAAGTTTGAGAATATCGATAAAGTTGTGTTTTTAGCAGGAATTGACGGTACTATTCTTAGGAGTTTTGCGGGCTACGAAGTTTTTAAAAAGCAAAATAAGGAAACCTATTTTAAAGCTCAAATATATGCCTATGCGGGAATTAGATATATTGACCTAGACATATATAGTCAGAATTCAAATATTCTTGATATTACGCCAACGTGGATTGAGCCTATTATTGGATTGGAAATCCCTTTACAATTCAAACGGTGGTTTTTAGCAGCTCAAATGGATGTTGGGGGGTTTAGTATCAATAACCATTGGTCTTGGAATTTGACCCTTGACGCAAACTATCGTTTTAGCAAATTGTTTGCTTTGGGAGCAGGTTGGTCCGTTTTAGATTTTAATTATAATCAGCTATATGAGTATAAATACGTCAATTTAGGGATTCAGTTATCAGGCCCAATACTAGAGATTGAATTCAACTTTTAACCAAGCTGAATTTATGAAGCAAGAGGCAATTCTAGTTTTTTGTTTAATTCTTGAATGCTATTCGATTCCAAGACAACATCTCCAATAATGATGATAGCCGGAGAAGACAGGTTGTTTTCTTGCACGATGCTTTCAATAGAATTAATATTTCCAATTCCGCTTCTTTCGTTATCCATAGTGCCATTCTGTATAACAGCAGCTGGGGTGTCACCTTTATTCAGCTTTTGAAACACGGATGTTATTTGTGAGAGTTTATGCATTCCCATCAATATCACGACTGTTGCAGAAGACTGGGCTGCCAAAGCAACGTCCAAACTTAATTGTCTGTCTGAATTGCAACCCGTAATCACCCAAAAACTTTCTGATACACCTCTTTTGGTAAGTGGAATGCCAATACTCGAGGGAACTGCTATACTGGATGAAATACCAGGTATTATATCGGTGTGTAAACCAAAGTTTTCTGCATAATCTATTTCTTCTGAACCTCTTCCAAAAACAAAAGGATCACCACCTTTTAGTCTTATGACATGACCATTTAAAAAAGCTTGTTCAACGATCAAATTATTGATTTCATCCTGAGAAAATCGATGAAATCCTTTTCTCTTTCCAACAAATATTTTTTTTGCCTCTGGTGCATGTTCTAATAATAAGGGATTAACCAATGCGTCATATAATATTACGTCTGCCGACTCCAAGGCTTTAATTCCTTTTAAAGTGATTAATTCAGGGTCTCCAGGACCGGCTCCCACAAGGGTGAGTTTTGCTTTAGGATTCATTTTTCAAGGTATTTGTTCTTAAGGCATCTATTAGTTGATAAAACTTGTTTGCTTTCTCTAAATAATATTGCGCGAATTCATTAGATGCTACAGAATTCTTAATTTCATAAACAAGATCAGACAAGGTTCCTTCCATATGAATCAAACCACTGCTGATAAAATACTGATCGAAATCTTTAACAATACCGGCTTGAGTATTGGTTTTTATATTTTCACCAATTAAAACTGCTTTAGCAGTATTAATAATACCGGTATAGCTTTGATAGATGCTATCTGACCATTTACTTGCCTCAAGACTAAGTCTTGCATTTTCTAGCTTTTCTTCAGTCTCAAATAATAAGGTACTCACCAAGTCAATAACCACACCTGCACATTCTCCAACACCGATGGCTTTTATATATTTTTCACTATGACCCCAGTCAATAAAAATGTCTTTAGTCACTTCTGAAATGTCAGCAAGAGGCTTTAATAATTGGTAGAAATGATCTTTTCCATTGAGAAGATAATAATCATTAAAAGTCTGTTCGTTTAATTTGTTATCTTCATAATCACAAATTAATAGCCTTAAAGCTTCAGGGCCTTTTTTACTAGGTATTTTAATAATTTTATCTGAAAACCGTCCATTCCCGTCACCCAAGGATCCACCACCAAGTAATACCTGAAAAGCTGGAATAACAAGATTACCTTTTTTCATTGACATGCCATAGAATCCTATTTGAGCAATACTATGCTGCCCACATGCATTCATACAACCACTTAACTTTATGGATATATCTTTATTATTTACATACGTTGGAAATTCTTCCGCTAAAGTTTTTTCTAACTCCCTAGCCAGACCTGTACTACTTGCAATTCCAAGATTACAAGTATCTGTACCCGGACATGAAGTCACATCTAAAGCACTGTCATATCCAATATCAGCAAATCCAAGTTCACTCAGTTTTTCAAAGAAAAAAGGCAAAAGGGCTTCTTTTATATTTCTGATAAGAATTCCTTGACTGATAGTAAGTCTAAGTTCGTCTTCTGCATATTCCTTGATAAGATCGGCCAAAATTCTAGCTTTGTCTGTATAGAAATCCCCTAACCTAACCTTGATTCCAATGGCAAATAATCCCAATTGTTTTTGTTCAAAAACATTACTTTGTTTCCAGGCATCAAAGGCGAGTGCATCTTTAATTGATACTTGAGGAACTTCTATTTCTCGGTTTTTATTAATGTTTTCGTTGTTATTAACAGGAATAGTCACACTATGGTTGGATAATGCTTTATTTTCCTCCTCAACATATTGAAGAAATTTTTCCAAACCAATATTCAATATTAAATGTTTTAGTCTGGCTTTCGCTCTTCTGTTTCTCTCTCCATATCGATCAAATATTCTTAAGGTACTCTCAATAAAAGGAATGATCTTGTCGGTCTCAAGAAAGTCAAATACAGCATCTGCCTGTCTTGGTTGAGCTCCAAGGCCACCAGCGATCATAACTTTAAAACCCCTGACTTCTTTACCATTGACCTTACGTGTCTTGGCTATAAAACCTAGGTCATGGATAAAGCTTAAGGCAGTATCTTTGTCACTTGAAGAAAATGATATTTTAAATTTCCTTCCTAATTCCTGGCATATAGGATTTCTTAAAAAGAATTTAAAAACAGCGTCCGCATAAGGCGTTACATCAAATGGCTCTTCAGGGTCTATCCCAGCAGTTTCAGATGCAGTAATATTTCTAACAGCATTCCCACAGGCTTCCCTTAAAGTAATGTCACTTTTCTCTAGTTCGGCCCATAGTTCTGGTGTTCGGTCAAGGCTCACATAATGAATCTGAATATCTTGTCGGGTCGTGATGTGTAATCTACCTGTAGAATATTCGTCTGATACATCGGCGATTCTGTGTAATTGTTCTGAGCTAAGTCTTCCGAAAGGAAGTTTAATTCTGATCATTTGAACACCTTCCTGCCTTTGGCCATAAATACCACGTGCCAGTCTAAGTGATCTGAATCCATCTTCATCAATTTTACCATTTTGATATAGTTGGATTTTCCTATCCAATTCAATAATATCCTTTTGAACTAGTGGGTTCTCAATTTCAGTTCTGAAGCTTAACATTTGATTCTTTTTGATTAGTTATATTATAGGTGTAATCCACATTCTCTTTTAGCCAATACCTTGGTAGGGTCGTAATACCTTTTTTCATTTGGAAGTCCATACTCCTGAAGGTATAGTTCTAAATCAAATTCAGAATAATAGAAAAACGGACTTATTTTTAAAATTCCATCTTTACTGATGTGTAAAATATCTAAAGTACTTCGGTGTTCATTTTGATCTGCTCTCAAATTTGTAAACCAGACATCGGGTTGATGCTCTTGTAAAGCTCTTCTGAATGGTTCCAGCTTTACTTCCTCGGTGAATATCTTATGCTCAGGTGTATCTATAAAAGGTATCCCATGATTATTGTCTTGATATACAGAACTTAGTTTTGGCTTATAAATATGCATGTTTAAAGAAAATCTGTCAATCAGATGATGGGCATAAGAATAGGTCTGAGAAGTGTTATGTCCTGTATCACACCAAATCACATTAATATCTTTATTCACCTTATTTACAGCATGAATAAGACTAGCTGAATAAGGGCCGAAGTTAGTAGTCAACATAGGACTTTTCGAAAAATTCATAGCCCATTCAATGATTTCATTGGGTTCTAATTCTTTTAAAAACTTATTGGCTTTGGCCAAATCCAATTGTAATGCATTATTTTTCATTTCACTTCCATTTTATTAAATTCCATAATCTCTCGTGTCCGTAGTAGAGAAAAAATTTTGAAAATATTTCTATAGACCCTATTGATAGTGCTACAGAAAGTGTTCCTGTGATCAACCAAGAAATAAGAACCGTATCGATAGTTCCAATAATTCTCCAACTAATTGCCTTAACAACACTTTTGCTATGAGAATCATTCTCTGCTTGTTTTGACGAATAGATTCTGTCGACTAACATATTTTAACAATCTTTAACATTTAAAGCCTATCGGGTTACTAGGATAAGTGTGCAAATGTAAATAAATAATTGACAGTTGCAACTTTTGACATGTTAAAATTGGATTATTTTAGATCTTCTAGGGTAGTATTTCTGAATACATGAAGGTTTGCATCTCTTACCTGAATCATTAGTTTATTAAGACTGCAGGTAGTTTCATCGTCGCAATCATCGCATTTTTCGTAGTAATTCAAACTCACGCATGCAACAGGGGCAATAGGGCCTTCAAGAATTCTCATAACATCAGTCATGTAAATCTCAGGAGCTTTCTTTAAAAGGTAGTAACCACCACCTTTACCTTTTTTCGAACCCAAAAAACCAGATTTTTTTAAAAGTAATAAAATGCTTTCTAAAAACTTATGTGGAATGTTTTCATTTTCAGCAATTTGAGCTATAGGAATCATTCGATCGTCATTTCGAGCGATGTAAGTCAAGGCTTTTAAACCATATTTGGTTTTTTTAGAAATCATGAATTAATGATTAATTATTGATTTTCAATATCATGTAAAGATAAAAGAATTCGATGATTTTCCTCATGATTAACCTGTCTTGATTTTTATAAAATGATATAATAGCATCAATGGTTTCTATTGCTTCTTTTTATACGTTAATTTTCCCATTTCAATAGCGATGCCGGTTCTAGCTAGAATAGAAAAGATAAAGGCTCCCATGGCCCATATTCCGATAGTTACACCAACTTCAACCAGGGTAGGGAAGTACTCAGCTATTTTCCCCCAAGGACCGGGAATAAATCCAGGAACTATGAGACCAAAACCTTTTTCTATCCAAATTGCCAAAAACAAGAGGCCACAAGCTATGTATAATATTGTTAGATTATTTCTTAATTTATGAAAGGTGAGTGTAACAGTTGCAATAACATTCATTGAAATCGCAGTCCAAATCCAAGGAACAAGTTTTGATTTTCCTTGCAGTCCAAAGTATAAATAATAAGCACTTTCACTATGGTGAGTTGGCGCATAGAATTCTTTGAACAATTCAGAAATTAGCATGATTAGATTTATCTGGGCTGCCACTGTAACAACCATTGCAATCTTTTTAATTGTTTTATCCTCTATATTGAAATCTGTAAATTTTCTAATAACGGCAAGTGCAATTATAATTAATGAGGGGCCTGCCGCAAAGGCAGAAGCCAAAAATTTTGGACCTAACAGCGCATTATTCCAGAAGGGTCTTGCCTGTAAGCCTTGGTAAAGAAAAGCCGTAACCAGATGAATAGCAAAAGCCCAAAAAACGGAAATAATAACACCGGGAATATATATTTTAGGATTAGGTGTTTTACCTTGATATCGTTGAAATAATATATAAAAAGGAATGGAAAGGTTTATAAATAAATATCCATTCAATACGAGAACGTCCCAGGTAAGCATAGAATTGGGAAAATTGAAAACACCGATAAACGGAATGATATGCCAAAGTCGGGCCGGACCTCCCATGTCAGCCACAACAAAAGCAAGACACATGCAAAGCGCAGCAACTGCCATTCCTTCTCCGATGAGTACAGCTTGCTTAAAATCAATATCGTGTAAAATATAAGTTGGAAGTACCAGCATCACGGCAGCAGCGGCAACTCCTACTAAAAAAGTAAAATTCGAAATGTATAGGCCCCAACTAACACGATCATTCATTCCAGTAACACTCAGGCCATGTTCCAATTGTAAAAAATAGCAATACATACCTACAAGCATCAGCGCCGTAAGAACCGCCATCCAAATATGGTAATAAATGCCTCCGTGCGTTAAGTAAACTATGCTATCTTTTACTAATTTCCTAAATA
>CAYMKR010000140.1:0-6465 GCA_964390865.1 uncultured Flavobacteriaceae bacterium
GTCTGGGAATACAACTATTGCATCTATATCAGTCGAAGAAGCTTCTCCAATTTTAACCGAAAAATCAAAAACAATTTCTTCCCATTCGTTGATTTTAGTGTTCTTTATTTTTATTTCACCAGTAGATGCCTTATTCGATTCAAACTTAATTCCTACATCACTAATTACAGATTTCCATACCATGATAGATACTGAACTATTTGATGCATCGAGGGTGAATTTCTGACTTAACTGAGTTACTGTCCCTGCATAATCTGCTCCACCCAATGGTGCTGTGAACTTAGCAACATTTGCTGTAGCGTTAGCTCCTGATGCATCAGGATTAGCGATTACTTCCAATGGAGGTGTATCAGCTTCAAAAACATCCCATTTTGAACTTCCACCAGTTTCAGGAGTTTCAAAGTCTATTGGGAAACTTGTTGGGCCAGCTGTTCCGCCACCATTGTCATCACCAGCTACTTGTTTTAAGTTATCAAAATAATATACTGCATCATCACAGGCATTATTTCTGTCAAAATAAACAATGATACTTTTAAAGGTCTTATCTGAATGCGCTGAGAAATCAAAGGTCAATTCTTCCCACTCACCTACTTTAGTCATCTCCATATCGATAGCTACCAAAGGATCAGTATTTGGGAATGGCTCAAATTCCAATTGTAAGGTAACTGTAGTCGTTTTGGCTGCACCATAAACCATCATTTTGAAGGCTTTATTAGGTGAACTTGTTAGATCAATAGCATTCGTTAATGCTTTACCAACACCAGACCATGTCTCACAGCCTGCTGTTTTAACGTAGCTCTGTACATTACAACTTTCGTTGATTCCTGTTGCATTAGGGTTGTCTACTATTTCAGAACCAATGTTTCCGAATGGTTCAAAGCTATGCGCTATATCTTTAGTTTTAAAGGTCCAGTTGATATCTCCAACTGCTGGGTCAATATTCTCTTCAGTCTCTGCTGTACAATTCAAATCAGCTGCTTCCTGCTCAATATCATCTATATAAAATGTTCCAGCTGTTGTTCCAGCAAAATCAACAAAGATCACCATTGTGGAATATTTTCCTGTTGGAACAAAAGGCTCTCCTACACCTTGGTTACCATCTATATAACTCTTAACCGCATCGGTTGCATAATTGAAACTTAACTCTTCCCAACCGGTTCCACCATGTGTTACTACAACTTCATTCTCACGTTCTCCATCAACTCCTCCTTCAAACTTCATCGCTATTGGTATTGAAGTTGTTGACCATAATTTCATTTTAATTGTCTTGTTATCTCCTCCAAAATCTACAGGCGTGCCCAAGCTGAGTACAATTGCTTCAAAAGCATCTCCTGCATTTTCAATGGCTCCTACCATAGAAGCTTCCGGATTAGCCCCTCCTGGTGCTGGATTATCCACCACACTAAAGGCACCTTCAATATTTCCAACATAATTTACCGCTGGATCATCAAAAGTAATAGGCAATGCCATAGCTCCAGAAGCATCACTTATGGTAATTTCCTCCGTGTATTCCAACGTTTCGATGCCACCACCTATAGCAACAACTCTCACTGTATATTCACCAGCTTCTTCATAAATGTGTTCAATTTCACTACCTGGCATTAGTTGAGATGGTTCCTCATCTTCCACATCACCAAAATAAACATCAAACATCGTAGCATTGTCAGCGGTTGCACTAACTTTTATCAATTTTGGATTAGGATCGCTTTGATCAATCACAACTACCAAATTCTCAGGCGCACTAAACGACACCCTGATTACTTGTGTGAATTCGCTTGTCAAAGCAGTTGAACCAACTCCAACTACTCTTACACTATATTGTCCTTCACCGTAAACATGGTCAAGTGAGCCACCTGGGGTAACTACTTCCGGAGTTTCATCTTCGACGTCTCCAAAATAAACATTGAATGATTCTGCTCCTACTCCTGAAGGTGTTACAGTTACTATTCCTGTGTCATCTTGAGTTATTTCAAAAACTGCCGTTACTTCTGTAGGCGCAGATATTTCTTGAAAAGCATAAGAGACCTCGTTTTTTTCACAGGCAACAAATGCCGATCCAAAAATAATTAATACTAAAAGTGTTTTTAAATATTTCATCTTTCTTCTTTTTATTTATTTTTAATATCCTGGGTTTTGTGCCCAACGATCTCCTGCTAATTCTATTTCTATGGAAGGAATTGGAAACAATTCATGTTTTCCGCTTGTAAATCCTGGTATTTGTTGTGCTGCTCTTCCTGTTCTCACCAAATCAAAAAACTGATGACCTTCTCCTAAGAGCTCTAAACGTCTTTCCTGTAAAATGGCATCGGTCAATCCTGATCCAGTTTCAGTAATCTCTGCCAATCCTGCTCTTACACGTACCCGATTTAGATAACTTTGTGCTTTACCTTCATCCAAACCTCCTCTGTTATTAGCTTCTGCAGCCATTAATAGAACATCCGCGAAACGTATCGCTCTATAATTATTAGGGTTTGTTAGGTTAGCGTCTCCAGTATTCAAACCACCCTTGCGTGCAATATACTTTCTGTTATAAAATCCGGTGTGTTCATATCCTGTTGAAAAAGTGGATCCATTAGAAGCAGACCATGCTTCGATATCTAGTATGGCTACATCCTTTCTCAAATCTGTTGCTATATAAAGATCCGCAGACTCTTGTGTCGGCACATTAAAACTAAATCCCGAATTAAAATCAGGGCCTGTGTAATTCCTTATCCCATTAAAACCAACTGCAACGTTACCTTCACTACATTGTAAACAACCAAATCCGGCTCCTTCTTTATCAGTGTATTGTACTTCAAAGACAGATTCTATATTGTTTTCTCCATCTAATTCGAAAATTGAATTATAATCAGTCACTAAATCATAAGGACCTGCAATTACTTGCTCCAAGGCATTAGCTGCCTCTGAGAACTTTTGCTGATATAGATAAGCTTTACCAAGCAAGGCCTGAGCAGCTCCCTTAGTAGCTCTTCCAGTTTCTGCTGCATCCCAAGACGGAGGTAAATTTTCTGCAGCATATATTAAATCTAGCTCAATCTGGGCATAAATCTCTGCTTTTGGTGTTCTGTCAATTTCAAATTGATCACCAAATTGAATTCTCTTATCCACTAAGAATGGTACATCTCCAAACCATTTAACCAATTCAAAATAATAGTAGGCTCTTAAGAAACGGGCCTGTGCAAGTACTTCATTCTTTCCTGGGAAATCTGTCTTATCCTGAAATTCCATAATATAGTTAGCGCGATTCACCCCTGCATACATCCAGCTCCAAATATCTCTCAATTGCTGATTTACCGGCGTATGAATCATGTCATCGATTTGCTGAATCCCTATGACGTCATTTGCACTTTCACCTCCGGCTAAAGTATTGTTAGAAGCAATCTCTCCTAACATGACATTTATGTATGATGATTGTAAAAGGTCATATGCTCCGATCAAGGCATCTTGATAATCGGCTTCCTCATTAAAAAAGTCTTCAGAATTTGGATCCTGGGATTCGACATCCACAAAATCATCACTGCATGAACTAACTATTGTAAATACAAATACAAATAGTACTGATGTTATTTTAAGTGTTTTCATAGTTATTAAAATTTAAGATTGACGCCTAACATATAGACTCTTGGAATTGGATAAAATCCTTGATCTATACCTCCTCCAATAGGCTCGCCTGTTGAAGCTGATGGGTCATATCCTTTATATTTTGTGAATGTATATGCGTTATTGACCATTACGTATAACCTGAACTTGTCAATACTTTTTGAATTATCCGTATCAAATGTGTAACCCAATTGAATATTTTGAATTCTCATGTAGGAAGCGTCTTCAACATAATAATCTGAAAACAAATCATTTGAATTGGCTCCTGTTGTGACTCTATGATAAGAATCCGTTGTCCCTTCTCCGGTCCATCTGTTTAAGAAATACGCACTTCGATTGGTAAGAGGTTGGCTACGTTCATAATTTCTAACAATCTCATTTCCTATTGATGAGAAAAACGACATGCTAAAATCCCATTTTTTATAATCCATCCCTAAATTAAGACCCATTGTCCATGGAGCAATTGGATCTCCAATATAGGTTCTGTCATCCCCGTTAATTTCTCCATCTTCATTCATATCAACATATCTCAAATCGCCAGGAGTCGCATTTACCTGAGTGGCATGCGCATCGACCTCTGCTTGGTTCTGAAAAAGCCCTTCCGTCTTTAATCCATAAAAATAACCTATGGGTTGTCCAACTTCCATTCTTGATGGCGGATCCTGACCAACACCGAATGAACCACCGGTAACAAAACCGTTATCCCCAGTTACAAAAGTCACCTCATTCTGTAGATAAGTGAAATTATAACTTATATTAAAATTAAAATCATCTGATATATATTCTTTATAAGCAATCTGAAATTCAAACCCTTTATTCTCAACAGAACCCGCATTGACAATAGGAGCTCTAGACCCTGGTGCCGCTGCTCCTAAAATTCCTGAAACTTGAGGTACGAGTAACAAATCATCAGTAGTCTTGTTGAAGTAATCCATCGTGACATCAATCTTGTTATCTAAAAATTTCATATCAAGACCCACATCAAATGTCTTTTGTTTTTCCCACTTTATCTCCGGGTTAGCCAATGCTCCTTCAGCCTTTCCATAGGTCAATTCATCATTTAAAACATAAGTGGCCTGTCCGTTCAAAAGAGACACATAACCATAATCATCAATTCGATCATTACCAACGATTCCATAACTAACTCTCAACTTCATGAAATTAAGCCAGGAGGTTTTTTCCATAAAAGATTCATCTGTCATTACCCATCCCGCTGAAACAGACGGAAAATATCCTGCTCTGTTTTCAGGACCGAATCTTGTAGATGCATCTCTACGTAAAACAACAGATAACAAATACTTTCTTTTGAAATCATATTGAGCTCTTGTAAAATAAGAAAGCAATCTTGTATCATAAGTATCACCACCGTTAATGTAATTATCAATCACATCTGATGAATTCTCTATACTGGCGTTTTCATAGGAGTTATCAGGAATATCAAATCCGGTTAACCCTGAAGCTTTTCCAGTAGCCTGATAAACTGACATTCCTAGAAGGGCTGTCACATTGTGACTATCTGCCCAACTGTTCTTATAAGTAATGAAATTGTCCCAGGTATAATCTCTAAAGATATTCTGATATTCAGTTACACTATTTCTTGTCACATTAAATACCTTTCCTGAACCGTAATATACTTCAGGTGCAAATACCTTACCGGTAACCTCCGAATAATTAAACTGAAATCTTGATTCAGCGGTAAAATGTTCTAAAAAAGAATAATTGAGCCCAATAGTACCACTAATCTTATCTACGTGAGTGTTATCATATGTATTCTCTATTTGTGCAACAGGATTTATAACTTCATTACCCAAACCTTCCGCAAGGGTATACTCACCATTTTGATCTCTTACGGTCAAATTAGGTGCCATATTCAAAGCATTGAACAAAATAGAGCCTAAATTATTCTCCAAAAGATTTTTCCTATTTGTTGTAGTATAAATCGCAGAAGTACTCAGTTTAAAATTCTTTAAAAAATCTAAATTGTAATTAACTCTTCCTGTAAAACGATTAAAGTTAGCATCACTACCCCCTACTATACCATCCTGTGTCAAATAAGAAGTTCCTATCGAAAGTTTAGAATTTTCCCAACCCTTATTGGCAGCCAAGTTGATTTGGGCAATCGGTGCCGTCTGGAATATTTCCTTTTGCCAGTTAGTTCCTGCTCCTAGTTTAGTAAAATCTAAAAAAGGTGGTGCTTCTCCGCCGGCAACATAAGCCTCGTTAACCAGAACACCATATTCAGTAGCATTTAAAACTGGAATCTCTCTGGTTGTCTCCTGAATTCCTGCATAGGAATCGAAGTCGAACTTTAAATCACTACTTTTCGTACCTGTTTTGGTCGTAATAAGAATTACCCCATTTGCTGCTCTTACACCATAGATACCTGCTGTGGCATCCTTAAGTACATTTATACTTTCAATATCATTGGGATTTATCACACTTAAATCCTCAATCACGTTTCCATCAACCAGTATAAGGGGGTTATTATTACCGTTTGTCGTAACACCTCTTATCCTAATATTAGATGCACTACCTGGAGATCCTGATTGAGAGGTTATACTCACCCCTGAAACCTGACCTTGCAGAGCCTGTTCAACCCTTACTGGATTCAGTTTCTCAATTGTTTCTGATCCTACAATGGCAACTGCACCCGTAATTTCCTTTTTTGATTGGGTTCCATAACCAATCAGTATTACTTCATCCAAAGATTCAGCATCCTCCATTAAAGTAATGTTCAAAGGTGCATCATTCTCAATTTGCACCTCATAAGATTGAAATCCTACGTAAGAAAAAACAAGAGTGGATGAAACAGGAACATCTTCAAGAATGAAATTCCCATCAAAATCCGTGGCTGTTCCCAAACTG
>CAYMKR010000141.1:0-6454 GCA_964390865.1 uncultured Flavobacteriaceae bacterium
CAGTGCCCCTCATTCTGTCTTTTTTTCTGTGTGCCTTATGTGGTGCTCAGCATATCAGTGAGTTTGAATCTCTAGACCCATTAGGGCAGGATAAAAATTTTAATATTCCTTCCACACATACCTTTCAATATCTTATACAAAATGGAGATAATCTAGATATTGGTGGACAATTACCAGAAAATTTGGATTTTGCAGGATTTGTTCCTGTTCAAGGGAGCAGCAAGTTTGGATACCTCTCTGTCAATTCAGAATCTATACCTAAAGGAGCAGTAACAATTTTGGATATTGAGTTTGATGATGCATTGGGTAAGTGGATGGTGGACAAATCTGAAGCTGTAGATTTTAGTTTTGGATTACCAGCGGTGCTATTAGAGGATGCTAATGGGAAAAACTTAGGAATCGGATCTACTGTAGCCAATTGTTCTGGAACAGTAACGCCCTGGAATACGATTATCACCTGTGAAGAATGGACTAATAAAGACGTCATAAAAAGGTTGCCAACTTTAGACGAATCTTTGATCAAAGTAGATGGTGACATTAGCGGTTATGATGGTTATGGATGGGCGATTGAAATTGATCCAGCTACCAAAACAGTTATTGATCAAGATGATTCAAGACCAGGCCCCGATAAATTATGGGCAATGGGAAATTTTAAGCATGAAAATGTGGTTATTCATTCGAATCTTAGAACAGTTTATCTGGGTGCTGACGACACGAAAGATCAGGGATACTTGTTTAAATTCGTTGCAGATGCTGAACAGGATTTAAGTTCTGGCAGTCTGTTTGTTTATGGCGGAAATAAGCAAGATAGTCATGAATGGGTGAAACTTAAAAATACTTCGAAATGGGAGCGAAATAACACCTTGTTTCAATGTGATTCTCTCAAAAATTTAAATCCTAGTAGAGCAACTAGTTTTGGTGGAATAGAAGATGTCGAGATTAATCCAATAGATGGGATGGTCTATTTTGCAGTTAAAAGAGAGTCAATCGGAGATATTTCTAAAAAAGGGGTTATATATAGGTTCAAAGATTCTAGTTCTGGAATCGAAGACTTCAACATATATGCCGGTGGTAATAGTGTGTATGATGGTGTTGAATGGGGTCAGGGAAACGATAACCTGGTCTTTGACGATTTAGGGAATTTGTGGGTAGCACAAGATGGCAGTTTTAGTAGTGGGGATAAGAATTACATATGGGTGATTGAAAATGGGCACAGTCAGTCTTTACCTAAAGTTAAAATATTTGCAAGAACTCCTACAGGAAGTGAACCCACAGGTTTGACTTTTACGCCAGATTATAAGTATATTTTTATGTCAATTCAACATCCTAGTTCTGGAAATAGTTCAACTAAACAACCAGATGCTTTTGACATAGATCGATATTTTGATAAAGATGTCGTTTTGGTCATAGCAAGAAACGAACACCTTGGTAAGGATTTGACTTTGGAAGATCAAGATGTTTTAATTACACAATATTATCATGATGACGCAAGTAATAGCAAATGGATCGAAGTCAAGAATATTTCAGGAAAAGATATTTCTTCAGGAAGTTATTTTATAGATCTTTATGATAGCGCATCCTTGAGTAATATAGCTTCAGTCACGCCAAAAGCTTCTGAACCCATTCCTGCCATGGTCAAGGATGAAGTCATTCTTTTTCAAAATAGGGCAAGCCCGACCTTTCCTGTTAGTCAGAATTTGGGACCAGCCAGGAAGATAGTAAGTAGTGTATGTAATTTTGAAGGAGATGATGTGGTCCTGATCACCACAACCCCAGGCAATCGTAAATATATAAATAGGAAAGACATAATAGGGTCTATCCCAAAAGCCGTTTGGGGAGAAAATTCCTCACTTGTAAGAGGTGGAAATTCTGGTGAAGTACCTGAAAGAAATTTTGTTTCTACTAATTGGATAGAATTGGATTCTCTCAAAGAAGTTAGTCTGGCAGATAAATTGAAAAACATAGCCTTGGGTACCCATGTAATTGGTCCGGCCTTTTTAAATGGGAGCTCCTGGGATAATAATTCTCCCCCTGATCGTACAAGAAATACTGTAATCAATGGAAATTATGTTGGTGGTCAGGAAGATTTTGCAGCCTTTGATCTGAAAATTAATGATGCAGGATCTCTAAATTTTGAAGATAATACCGAAGGAAATAATAAGAATGTGTTTGTTCATGGAAACCTTACGATTGATGATGGGGCTGAGTTTATTATTGGTGATACAGAATCGTTGATTATCAAAAATTCATCTGCAATTGTTTCCGGAAAAATTGAAAAAATCGAGAAATCAACTCTTCGGAACCACCCTAATGACATCACCTATTGGTCTTCACCAGTTGAAGACGAGCAAATTGAAACTGTTTTTAGGAATGTAGATGAAAACAGAGTTTTCTGTTTTGATCAAACAAAACACTTGCTAAATGATCCAACTTCAGAAACTTATTGGGATGTCTGGGTAAACAAGTCAACCGGTCCTATGGAGGTTGCCAGAGGTTATGCTGCTGAAGGTTTTAAAGGGAGTGTTGAAATTCACAAGATTAGCTTTAAGGGTAGACCAAATTTTGATGTAATAGAAACAAGAATTCTTGATTTTGAGGATGATGCTAGTGATCAGAACGATTATAATCTAATAGGGAACCCTTACCCAGCAGCAATTGATATCGAAGCTTTTCTGAAAACCAACACAGAAATAAATGAGGTCATAGACGGTACAGTTTATTTATGGACCCATGCCACACCTCTATCTGGGGGTGTTTATGTTGCAGATGACTATGCGACCTATAATTTTTTTGGAAGTGTTCCTGATGGTGTTGACATCAATATTGGTTCAGGTCAAGGCTTTTTTGTGCGAGCGCTCAAGGCTGACAAGGTGACTTTTGACCCTTCAATGATACTTGTGGGCGCTAATGATCAGTTTTTTAAAGGGACAGGGGAAAAAGAAGGCGATGAAAAAAACAGGCTATGGATCAATTTGAAAGCATCAGACAATTCTTTCAAGCAAATTTTAATAGGCTTCGATGAAAATGCTACTGATCAAATGGATCCGGGTTATGATGCGCTGTATTTAAATGGAAATCAGCCCATTGCATTTTATTCTGTTCTGGATGACAGGAAGTTGTCTATTCAGGGGCTTGGAACTTTTAGAGAAGATAAAGTAGTACAAATTGGTTTTGATGCAGAGGTGGAAGGCCTTGAAATGACTATAGATCTTGCGCGTAAAGAAGGGGTGCTAAGAGATCAGGATATTTTAATTTTTGATCAGAACAATGATATTATACACGATTTGAATATTTCCCCCTATACGTTTAATTTTGATGGGAAGGGAGCTTTTCAAGACAGATTTCGTTTACTGTTTAATAGCGCTGTATTGGGTCTGGACGAGGAGATAAGCGTTAAAGATATAAAGATTTATATGCAGGGTCAAGACCTTATTATTGATGCTCAAAATATAATTGAACAGGTAAAGGTGTATGATGCTTTAGGCAGATTAATACGAAAGGAGAGACCTCAATCAGCCTATTTTAAATTAAATCTTGATCAGATTAGGATGGGTGGCTTCTTCATTGTTGAGTTGTTTGACGAGCAAGGCAGAAGCATAAGCAAAAAAATGGTTAAATATTAGTTTCTAAGCCAGCCCTTATAGATAGCTATTTCAACTTGTAGATCAAAAACATGAATACCTTATGATATTTCAGCTTGTTATGGAACTATGCAGGCAAAGAATAAGAAAACCATTAGCATGATTTTTATTCATTCAATGGGAGAATTAGGTTAATCTTCCAATGGAACAATTAAAACGGGAATATTAGCTTTATTGATCACCTCAGATGCAACACTGCCAAAAAAAGCTTTATAAATAAAATTATGAGTATGATGCCCAGTTATAATAAGATCTATTTTTAGTTTTTCCGCCTCTTCCAGAATCATTTCTATTGTTGCTCCATTGATCAAAATGCCTTCACAGTCAAAGCCCTTTAATTGCAATTTATTTGCAAAGTCATTCATCAGACGGTGTTCTTTTCTGAGTTCGGTTGCCCGACTATCTCTTATATATTGAGGGCCTACACCGAAACCGATGAATTCAGGTTCAGGAGCTGCTACATGAAGCAGCCAGATTTTCGCTTTAAAGGCTTTGGCAAACTCAAGTGCTTTATCTAATAAGGTCTTTTCGTTATTATTAAAATCGATGGGAACTAATATATTTTTCATAATGTTTGTATTTAATTGAAGTTTTGATTGAATACAAACGGTGATTCAATACCAGCCTAAGGTAAAGTAAAAAATAAAACTGCTAAATGATTAAAATCAATTATTGAGTTGATCCTTGTCAAAAAAAATTATTTTCTATGAATAGTTGTAGCGTCGCTCTGTGCCGAAGGGAAGATCGTTAAATCTGCAATCTGTACATGTCTTGGAACATTTACACAATAAAAAATACTGTCAGCAATGTCTTTGGCTACAAGAGGTTCGAAATTTTGATATACACCTTCCGCCTTTTTTTCATCACCTTTAAAACGGACAACTGAAAATTCGGTTTCAACTGCTCCCGGAGCTATATTAGTGACGCGTATTCCATGAGGTACTAATTCAAGTCTCATGCCCTTACTAATGGCTTCTACTCCTGATTTACTAGCGCAATAGACCATTCCTTTGCTATATGTTTGTTTACCGGCTATTGAACTAATGTTGATTATTTGGCCCATATTTCGTTTTACCATCCAAGGAATAATCTTGCTAGAAACATATAAGAGTCCTTTTACATTATAATCAATCATTTGTTCCCAGTCATTTACATCACCATCTATGAACAGGTCTAATCCATGCGCACCTCCGGCATTATTGACCAAAATGTCAATATTTTGCCATGACTCTTCCAAGCTGTTTAAACTCTGTTCAACAGCTGTTTTGTCTCCTATATTAAAACTTAAGGTCTTGACAGAGACTAATGAATTTAATTCTTTTTCAAGTTGGTTTAATCGGTCTTTTCTTCTTCCACAAAGGATCAAGTCTATATTATTTTTTGCAAAAATCCGTGCAGTGGCTTCTCCAATACCGGATGTTGCCCCTGTAATTAAGGCTATTTTATTCATGAATGATTGGGTGTTTAATTCATACAAATGTATGCTAAAAATGAATTTAACAAAACTATTAAAAATGCCATTAAGATTTTAGGTTTTCAAGAAGTACTATCTCTGAATTTAATAAATTGAAAAAGTCAGCATTGTGCAATACTGACTTTTGATTCGATTGTTAAGTCGCATTTCAAAAAACGGGGATATTAAATGTACTTGATGAATATTAAGTTACTATGACAAATCTTTATTCTACTGTTAAATAATTCTATTAAGCAGAGAAGAGGGTGTTTTAAATTTCAATTTGTTCCATTTCTTTTTTGTCAGACAATGTTTCTGAAACTGGTTCTTGCGCAGTCCTAATGTAGCCGACTTTTGAATGCTCATTATAACAAAAAAATACAGGTTTTTCATTTCTAAGAAGGTCCAAAAAATGGCTGTATTCAACGATAGAATACCTAAGATTTATTTTGTCAATATGTTTTGAATTAGGAGGAATGAAATACCCTTCATGATAGAAATATGCTGTCATCACAGGTGTTATTTGCGTGTCGTTATAACAATTAACAATAGCATTACATTGCAAATTACTTTCTGATCCACCTGCGTATAGTGTTGCTGAATATTTTGTGATTAGTCCCATGATTCTAATGTTAGATTTCGTCTAATTTAAGAACTAGAATTGATGGATTGATTGATCTAGGTCAATGGCATTGTTGATCATAATCAAAAAAAGAGTCACTCCATTAAAGAAGTGACTCAGTTTCATAATTCTTAGAATTTTTACTAGGAAATTATTATTGTTGTTGATTAATATGAAATAAAAATGGATGTTAACATTAAGCTCTCCATTTTTTAAATATTTTAAAATCTTCTTATATGAGAAGGTATCATTTTAAATTGTATTTTTGTCTCAGAAACCATGTATGCATGATGTTTGTACAGAGGTTTAATATGAGCCAGCAACCTGTGAAGCTGGTTTTTTTATGCTATTTTTTTCTTCTCGTAATCGGCTTGTATTTTTAAGTTTTATTCAAACAAAATCAATCTGATTCCTCAATTTTTTTATGGAAATAAAAAACCGGCAAATTAATGCCGGTTACTAACCTAATCTGAAACCTAATTATAATTATGAAAAAATTATATTTAAAAGATTGTTATATCGTGCAGATTTATGCACTAAACTAAAACATCATCTATTTTTTGTTGATTCGTAAAAATTATCTTTTGAAATTCGATTTGGTTAATTACACCTTTTTTAAAATTTGCAATAGCACTTTCAACCTCATTTTTAATTTTCTTAGCTTCTATTTTGCATAGAAAGCCTTCGTTAATATCTGTAAATTTTAATATTCCTATAGCAAGTACTGCTTGTAAAACT
>CAYMKR010000142.1:0-6443 GCA_964390865.1 uncultured Flavobacteriaceae bacterium
CGAATTCCTCTGATATAGATTTTGCCTTATTAAAAGACGGAAAACTTGTTGAGTTACACAATGAAACTTTAGATAATAATTTCTCAGTTGGAGATATTTTTTTATCAAAGGTTAAAAAAACTTTATCGGGACTAAATGCATCATTTGTAAATGTAGGAAGTGACAAAGATGCCTTCTTACATTATCATGATTTAGGACCACAATTATCATCTTTAAAAAATTTCACACATCAAGTTAGTACAGGAAAAAGAAAGGATTACACATTAAAAAATTTCCGTATCGAGAAAGATATCGATAAACATGGAAAAATTGATGATGCAATAAAATCGGGTCAGAATATGCTAGTACAGGTTGTTAAAGAACCTATTTCTACCAAAGGACCACGAATAAGTTCTGAATTATCTATTGCAGGGAGATATTTGGTTTTAGTACCATTCTCTGATCGTGTATCAGTATCCCAGAAAATAACAAATAATAAAGAAAAGGAACGCTTAAAAAGGCTGGCACAGAGTATTAAACCAAAAGGTTTTGGTGTTATACTAAGAACTGTAGCACAAGGAATAAAAGTTGCAGAACTGGATGCAGATTTGCAATATTCCGTTCAGCGATGGGTCAATATGTGCAAACAAATACCCAATGCACAAGCTCCTCAAAAAGTATTATCTGAATTAAACAGAGCTTCATCAATTCTTAGGGATATTTTTGATGGATCGTTTACGAGTATTGTTACAAACGATTTATCTTTGCACCAAGAGATTATTGACTATTTAGAGAGAATTGCGCCAGAGAAAAAATCAATTGCTCAGCACTATAAATCAAGAGTGCCAATTTTTGATTATTACGGTATTGAAAAGCAGATTAAATCAGCTTTTGGAAGAACTGTATCTATGCGTAAAGGAGCTTATTTGGTAATAGAACACACTGAAGCATTACACGTTGTTGATGTAAATTCAGGTAATAGATCAAATAAAGCTAACTCTCAAGCAGACACTGCCCTTGAAGTTAATATGATTGCTGCAAGTGAAATTGCAAGACAACTTCAATTAAGAGACATGGGTGGGATTATAGTAGTTGACTTCATCGATATGCATATCGCAGAGCACAGAAAAAAATTATATGATCATCTTAGAAAAGAGATGAGTAGTTCTCGGACGAAGCATAAAGTGTTACCTCCTAGTAAGTTCGGACTGGTTCAAATTACGAGACAAAGAGTAAGACCAGAAAGAAATATCAAAACCAATGAAGATAATCCAAATAAAAACGGAGAAGTTGAGGCACCGATTATTTTGATAGAAAGAATAGAAACCCAATTGACTAAGATAATGGAAGAAGATCGAGCAGGTATAGCGCTACATGCGCATACGTTCGTTGCTTCCCATCTTACAAAAGGATTGAATTCGATTCAAATGAAATGGTTCTTAAAGTATAAAAAGTGGATAAAAGTAGTTCCACGAGATGCTTTTCCATACTTGAAATATCAATTTGTCGATCAGAACGACAAAATAATAAGGTAAATATATATCATAAAGCCCCGCAAAAGCGGGGCTTTTTTTTTGCCCTTATATCAGTATTTTGGAAACGAATTTCCGAGAATCGCTAAGTTGTACCTTAAGGATATAAATGGCCCTTCTGGGGAGGCCGTACCAAGGTATTTCAACCCTAGTCTTTTTTAAGTAGGATGCTCTAAGTTTACGGCCGTTTAGATCGAAAACTTCGAGGTGGTCGATTGAATCCATATGATTTGTATTTACAATAAGAAAATCATCTTTAAGTACCCATTTTATTTTAGTAAGGTCTGGTTCAAAATTGTCTTCAAGCTCACTAAAACTGAGTTCAAATCGGTTATCGTTGTATCCTGAATGAGAAGATTCGAAAATATAAGGGCCTTTAATTAGATCTTTATTTCTGCCTAATAAATTGTCGGTCAGGATTATCTTTGAGTTCAGGATACTTCCTTCCATATGATCTAGGCTTATTTGAAGATTGACTCTACTGGAAATATTGGACTTCAGGCCTAATTTAATAGTCTCATCACCTTGAAATGGAGGTAAGCTTTGAATGCCAAGTCTTTGAGCGTCAACTATTGAATAAAAGCTAATGTTTTGTTCGTTTAACAATCGTTTACCATCAAATTGTTTATCATATCCTACGGTTCCTTGATTGACAAAACCGAGTAATATTTGGCTATATCCACCATCTTCATTTGAAAGATTTACCCATACTCTATTTTCTTTTTTGTCTTTAATTGGTTTGAAGAATTTGGCATTATCATTAGCACTTCTCATCGCATTGTTGAATAAAAGTATACCAGCTTTTTGAGCTTCAACGAAGAATCCTTGACAACTACTTATGAAGTTTGTCGGTTCCTGTCCCAGAGGATGGGCTTTAACTCCACCAATTCCCACTGTATACATTGCGTAGTCACTTGCTGTATAGAGTTGATTGCTTACAGAACCTTCGGCTGCGGCTTCGGTTGTGTGTGTCCAAAAATACAAACTCCCGTAGAGTAGACCTTTATTCATTGGGTGATTTAGTAAAGCTTCAGCGCTTAAGGCAGATGGATAAGGGTTGCCGATAAAATTCCAGGCGCGTTGGTCACTTGAAGAATTCGTTTGTTTAGAGATAGGAACCTGTATAATACCCGTGTTAGCCTTTCCTTTAAAAGAAACTTTTTGAGAGTTTATAAATGGGTTGGTGTTTGGAGCCATGGAAGTATAGCCCCTCGCTATTTCCATATCTCCAGAAACACCTACCCAGGCATCATTATTATCGTCAATGCCATCATCATTATTATCCTCAAAATTCATTGTTGAAAAGATGAAGAATGAATTTTTAGGAGACTGTTCGAAGACAGTTTCTAGATTTGCATTTTCAATGGGGCTAGACCAGTAGGTATAGTCCAAAGGGTTAAGCTCTGTTGTCGTTTTATGTATTTTTAGGATACCATTGTTTTCGACAGAACCTGAATCTTCAATCATAATAAGTGAACCTTGATGTGCAACTTCCAAGCTGCCATCTACGATAAGATTTTTTTTAATCTCTACTTTGGTATCCGAAGCAATCATTAAGCTCGCATCATTGAGGATGTGAAGAGAACAGGCTTGTAGATCTCCATACATATTTGTTATATAGTTGTCAGCGATAATTATTTTTCTATTCAAATCTGGTATGCCATTTGACCACCTATTCTCTGACCAAGTTGTTGTTCCCGTATTATGAGTACCTAATGTTTCATTAGCTCCATTGTTTGCCAAATCAATATCGTTAATGCTATAGGCAATCCAATCACTTTCGTTAAATCCAGTATTTGGAGAAGAAGCAGCACAACCGTATTTTCTAACCAAGCTAAGATTGCTTCCCCAATCGCCTGATCTCCCTACAATGTCAGTTCTATCCGCCCAGCAAGATTCAGATTCCGAAGTTGATATAATGAGAATATCATCGCCGGTGAATCCGCATACTGAGGTTTTTATTTCATTCCCATCAAGAGCGTATGCTGGTTCTGAAACATTTAATATTGCACTATATTTTAATGTTTCATTTGGTTTGAGAGATCGAATGAGTACTTTTCTATAGGGTTTTATACCAATAGGGCCCTCTGTGTCAGTATTTCGATAAAGAGCCAGATAATAGGCGTTTTTCTGACTTGCTTGGTCTCTTGTATTGGTGATTTCTATCCATTTGTTATTTGCGTTTCCCTCATAGTATTGTGATATGATTAATGGATGATTCACAGGGCCCGTACCTTCGCCTTGAATGATAAAATTAAATGTTTTTTCAGACGAATCATTGTTTAGAATTTCTAGTTTGGCAGTATGGATTGAAGGCATTATTGGAGCGTAAGAAACTTTTAGAGTTATGCTGTCATTTGGCGATATAGAAACTGGGTTTAAAAAATCATGCTTAAAATTCGAAGCATCTTTGCCTGAAATTAGAATGTCATAGATGTCAAGATTACTAGTCCCAGTATTTTTAATGGTGAATGTTCTATGGATCAAAGTGTCTGTTGAAGAAGGCCAATTACCAAAGTAGGTGTTGTTTTTTAAAGATGTTTTTTCGCTCTCATCCGATATGATTTGTTCTAAGGCGGAGACCATTATTTCAGGTAATTCTCCTTCGCATCGACTGGCATGAAAATTAAGATCTTCAGTATTTTCAAGACCATAAACATCCCATTCGTTAAAGTCATATTGATTATTGGGATTTTGCATAAAGCTTTTTCTTCTTAAGCAAAGATCCTTAGCGAAGATGCCAGACACCCCTATTTCACCTATTAAATCGATAATTTTGTCAAATTTTTGTAAAGCAATTTTATCATCACCATTAAAATCCATGACTGAATTGTTAGTGCTCAGATCTGCTTCAATGTTTAAAATTTCTGACTGATCTTCAATTAAAAATGTTTTATATGGTGCGATGACTCCTGAAAGTTGAAGTTCCGAAGCTTCGGTATTGTTTCCAGTGAATTTAAGAAGTTTGTAAGAGCTAAGATCTATCTCCCTGTCCGAAGAATTGTATAACTCTATATAATTATTGCGATGACTAGTTGAAGAAGAACCTTCGATGTATTCAGAAATCATTAGTTCCTGACATGGGCTAATAGAGTCGCCCTTAAGAATGAAATTATCCAAACCGGCTGTATCTGATCCGTTTTGTTTTACACTGATTCTAAGTTTTAGATCATCTATCTGGTTAGGAATTGATATTTGAATCTTTAACCAGGAGTCAGTGCTATAATCATTTTGTCCGTCTATAAAAATGACTTCAGGTTCACTTATACCATCAAACCAAAGCTGGTATTTCATATCGTCCCCATTGTCAAAACCGTTTACTTGAACTTCAAACGAAAGTTGCACATTTCTAAAAGCAGAGATGTCAATGGTTTTCAAATCAATATATTCAAAGTCAGAAGAACCACAGTTTCCGTTAAGGTCTTGGATACCCCAGAATGATTTGCCTTCATAAGAGGATATGTTAGCAAGGATATTATGGTAGTTCCAAGTATCGCCTCCATTGGTGCAAGGAGGAGTGGAAATATTTTCAATAGACCAGTCATCTCCAGAGTTTTCGAATCCTTGTTTGGCTATAATGGTTGATTGCGAATAGCTTTGAATCAGATAGAGAAGCAGAAAAAGGGAAAAATAGTATTTCAGCATGTTAAAGCAGATTAGTCTTGGAAAAATTATTTGATGAGAGTACATTTGGGATGCTATTAATTTTATTACATGCAAGGAAAAAAGTCAACATATACACTAGAGGAAGCCAAAAGATCCATGGAAGGTTATTGTGTTTATCAAGACCGATGCCATCAGGAGATAGAAAGGAAATTAAGGGAAATGAAGATGATTCCACAAGCCTGTGAAATTATTTTGTTGCATTTAATGGAACATGATTTTTTAAATGAGGAAAGGTTTGCCAGGAGTTTTGCCCGAGGAAAGTTCAGGATAAAACAATGGGGTCGTAGACGAATTGAGATGGAGTTAAAACGACGAGATATTTCCGCCTATAATATTAATGCCGGTTTAAGCGAGATATCGTATGAGGAATACGAAGATGTTTTTGCAGAAGTGAGCAAAAAACGATTTGAAAGTGTACGCGAATCAAACGTATTAAAGAAACGAAAAAAAGTAGCGGATTTTCTTTTGAGAAAGGGATTTGAAAGTAATAAAGTCTATGAAGTTTTGAGGGAATTGGAAAAGGAAAATAATTCATGAAATGTAAGAAAATTGCCTGATTGTTTTTAGTATATTTGTTCCCCTAAATTTTTAGATTATGAGCTTACAAAGTCAAGTGATGGAGCAGATGAAAACAGCGATGAAATCAAAAGATACAGTCGCGTTAGAATCATTGAGAGCCTTGAAGTCAGCCTTTTTAATGGCTAATACAAGTGGAGGTAATGTTCAACTAAGTGAAGATGATGAAATCAAAATCGTTCAAAAGTTAGTTAAACAAAGAAAAGACAGTGCAGCCATTTTTCAAGAACAAGACAGAATGGATCTTGCTGATCCTGAAATAGCTCAAGCTAAAATTTTAGAACAATTTCTTCCGGCTCAAATCGGAGAGGAAGAATTAAAGTCAGCTATTGAAGCCATTATAGCTCAAACAGGAGCAAGCTCAATGAAGGATATGGGTAAAGTTATGGGGATGGCCTCAAAACAATTGGGAGGCAAAGCAGATGGTAAAGCAATTTCTTCAGTAGTTAAAGACTTGTTGAGCTAAACATAGAATTGTAAAATTCAAAAAATATAAGGCCCCGTGGCGCAATTGAATAGCGCATCAGACCTGCCTGCCGGCAGGCAGGTTTCGGTTTAAAGTATCAAGATGATATTTACATATGTACTTTATAGCGTTGAGTTTGACAGAACCTACACGGGAATGACAAAAGATATTGAAAAGAGGTTAAAGCAGCATAATAAAAAAGAGAATAAATCAACAAAAGCATA
>CAYMKR010000143.1:0-6436 GCA_964390865.1 uncultured Flavobacteriaceae bacterium
CAATTTCAATAGTTGAATTTTGAATGAATCTGCCATCTTGTAAAAGTGTACTTGCGGCAGCATCTAAAACTTTTGGAGAGATACCGTTTTCAGTCAAGATGTTGCTATTTATTGGCATAGTTTCTTGTGCAAATAAAGAAACTGCTGTCAAGGTGATTAATATTATAGAAAATTTTAATTTCATAATAATTGGAATAGGGTTTATGATAATTGGGTATTCATTAATAATTACTTGATTGATCTTTAGCTATCAATTTTCATCACGGAGATTACCGCGTATTGATGGTCAAACAGAATATTCAAAAGTCCACTTAAAGCTTCCTGATCTGCTATTTTTCCTGTTAAAGTGGACAAGGTTTTGCTTTCAGTCTCTGTATGTGTTACTGAAAAGCTGTTAAGTCGATGAAAAAATAATGGATCTACTTTCCCTTGAACTGTAATCTGGTAAGTCGCCTCACCTTCATAGTCTTTGATCAATTTGGATGCTGACATTGTTTACTCCTTTATAATTTAAGGCAAATCTAAGGGGTAAACACCCCTAAAGTCAAGACCTAGGAGGTCGTAAAAAGGTCTTAGTGAGGTCTTAATTTGGGGGTAAATTGACTAAAAAATGGAGGATATTGTAATAAAACGAATACGCTACAAATCAGGGTTTATAAGTAAAATTCTTGTTGTTTTTTAAATCAAATCAAGGAAAGCTGCCTAGCCTTAACAATAGCTTCTTTTTTACTGCTGGCTTTAAGTTTCTTGTTGATATTGGTAATATGGGTTTTAACCGTTTTTTCTGAAATAAACAATTGATTACCCACCTCTTTATTGGTCATTTTCACAGCGAGAACAAGCACTTCTTTTTCGCGGTTGCTTAAAATGATGTTTTCTTTATTATTGACTTCCAAGTTAAAGCTATGAAGTATTTCATCAATATGCTCGCTACCGATATTAGTATTTGTAAATTCTATCAACAGGTATTTCATGGTTTCTCCAAATTCAATATAAGGTCTGATATAATGACCAAAACTTGATAATTGACTTACTTTTTGAATGACATTAAATGCTTTATCCAAATCACCTATTTTATGATAAAGTATGGCCTGAATAATGAATGCCCTAATTAATACATTTTTGTCATTGCGCTTTTCAAAAAACGGAATCATGATATTGAGAATATCTTGTGCTTTTCTATGCGAAGAGGGGTCATCATTTTCAGCTAATATTCGTGCCTGAACAATCTCGGGAGCAAAAAGGCTAGCTAAAGGTAAAAAATCTTTATAATCATTTTCCTGGGCCCATTTTAATCCTGAGCTATCATTTTGATAGATATATATTAATTCTGCCCAACAAGATTTTGTAATTTTATGAAACAATTTCCCGCCTTGTGACAAGGCAGTTGTCTCATAAGCGTTAATGATCTCGTCTCTTCTTTTAACCTCACCTTTTTCTGCATAAATATGTGCAAGCGCCATACCAGTTCCAAAGCTCATATGTAAATAGGTATACCTTCTTAATTCATGAGATTCAAGAAGATACCTCAAAGCCTTTTCATTATTATTTTGATAATAATGAGCTATCCCTAAAAAAATATTACCATTTGCTATCAGCATTTTTATGCCTGATTCATGACCTAGTCGAAGTAAGTGTTCAGCGGTCTTAATCATGTTTCCTAAATCACCTTCGAACCATTCAAGGAAGCAAAGAATGAGCAATAAATGACCTCTTAACATCGGATTAGAAGCCTTTTCCAGCAAATCAAATATGTCATTTTTTGCCTTCACTGATTGACCGAGATGTTGCATCGAAGCACCATAGTACACCCAAGCCATTCCCAATGCATAAGGATTTTTATCTTTTAGTAATTTAATAGCTTGTTTGCTGTGTTCAAGGCATGCTTTCATATCCACATTTGACAAATATCGATCAAAGGTTTTCATAGAGTGCAATTCGCCAATCAAAAGATCAAGTGTCTCCTGAGGGTGTTTTTCTTGTTTCAACAATTCTTCCAGAGGTTCCAAATGTTTGGCCATTTCTGGAATATTTCCTTTTTGCAATATTATCCACCCTTTGGTAACCAGCAGAATCCCATTGTTTTTTGCTATTTCTTTGGGAAATTGATTAAGTAATTCTTCTAACCTTTGAAATCGAGTTTCTGACATCAATGTAAGCCTGTATTCGCTAAAAATACGAAGCGCTTTCAAAATATTATCGGCATTTATATAGTGTTCAATGGCATCTTCAAACAAGCCGTTTTCATAATACCATTTTGCCGCTTTGAGTCTAATTTGATGAATCCTATTCTTTTCATACTTTCTCAACAGCAAATTATTCAATTGTTGTGAGAACAAATGATGAAATCTAAACCAATTGTGCTGATCGTCAAGAGCTGTGATAAATAGATTAGACCTTAAAATACTAGAGGTAAATTCTTTAAACAAAATCTCTTGGTTCTCCTTCTCTTTTTCATTTAAACAGAGTTCCGAAAATAAATCAACATTAAAATTGTTTAACAGAGATAATTTGAGCAATTTACTTGTAATATGATCCGGTTGATTTTTAAGAACCGCATTTACAAGTTCAAGAATAACCGTCGAATTTTTATATTTAAAATTAAGAATAGATTGTTGTAATTCGCTACTGTTGTTGGTTGAAAGTAACAACATTCTTAATCCTGAAATCCATCCTTCAGTTGCATTTTCAATTTTAGCAAGAATAATATCATCAGGGCGATAATCAATAGACCTGGCATAAAATTCTTTGATTTCATTTCTGCTGAACTTCAAGTCAGCCGACCTTATTTCAATTAATTTATTTTTACTTCTCCAACTAGGCAAAGGCAATTCGGGATCACGACGTGTTATAATAATCAACCTAAAGTAGGGCAGAGGATACTCGAATATTTTGGATATAAATTGATGAATATTTTCGTTTTTTATCAGATGGTAATCGTCAATTGCCATATAAAGGATTCCCTTTAGCTCAGCTAATTCATTTTCCATTAACTCTGTTATCTCATCAATGGAAGGTGGACTTGGAGCGTTATTTAGTTCAATGATATTTTCACCAAAACTTGCTTCCTTAACTTGGATAGCTTTTATAAAGTATTTAATAAACTGATGAAAGTCATTCTCCTTTTCACTTAAAGAGAGCCAAACATAAGCTTCTTTTTGATTTGTAAGAAAGTTTGATATAACCATACTTTTTCCATAGCCAGATGAAGCCGATACCAGCATTATCGGTGTAATCTTCAATTGTTCGAATTTCACACTAAGACAATCTCTTTCTATAAAATCGGAGGTGATCTGAGGAAGGAAAAATTTTGTTTTTAAAATAAAATCAGCTTGTTGCATATTAAATAATTCTTGCTAGATGATAAAAATATCATTTTCCTTTCCTAAATTAAGCTCATAGTCAATATTTTTATTTTTAAGACTTTGGGCAAGCATGTTTTCAAGATCTGAATCTTTATTTGCAGGATCATGATGAAACAATACCATTTTTTTTACATTTGATAATGTACCAAACTCGATAGCGTCATCCATCGAACAATGGCCCCAGCCCACGCGTCTGTTATATTCTTCATTACGGTATTGACCGTCATGAAACAACAAGTCAGCATCCTTGGCAATATTATATCCACTGCACCATTCACTTGAATTTGGAAAATTACTGGCACCCAAAACTGGTTCATGGTCGGGCATATATGAAACAATGGATTCTCCTAATTCACATCTGTAACCTACTGTAGGCCCTGGATGGCATATGTACTCAGATTTTATCACAAAATCATCTATTTGAAAAGTGGAATTATCAATCTCAATAATATTAATTTTTGCTGAGAGTTCGTTTAACCGAACAGGGAAAAAAGGTGGTGAAAAATACCTTCTTAATCGAACAGTTAAACTTTCAGAAGAACCAGCTGGCCCCCAAATATTTATTGTGCAATTTTCGTTGTAAAAGGGTTTAAAATAACCCAGCCCCATAATATGATCAATATGAAGGTGTGTGAGTAATATATTTATAACTGAAATATCTGGACCCAAGGTTTTTCCTAATTTTTGAATGCCTGAACCACCATCAAGTATTAAACAAGTATTTTCATGTTCAATTTGAACACATGAAGTGTTTCCACCATATTTGTTTTTTTCAGGCCCAGGAGAAGGCATAGATCCGCGGCAGCCCCATATAGTAATTTTCATTCTTCCATTTTTTTCCAGAATATTGCAAGGCCACCTAAAAATCGGTTTGGTCTACCCATAATCGGGAAGGAAGTCACAGAAATTTTAAACTTTTTCCCCTTTAAGCTTTTTATCCAAAATTCTCCATGTGCAGGCTTCTGTTCGGATAAAGTATTTACTAAAGGTAATTCTTGAGGAGGTAATATATTTCCATGATCATCTCTAGGAGTAAAAATGGATGACCATTCAACCATTGACATAACTCCGGTTTCTTCATATCTCAAACCTAATAATTCTTCGGCCGGCTCATTATAGAAAATAAGATTTCCATCGGGATCTACTATGAACACTGCAGTTGATAATGAATCAGCTAGTTGTCGGCTAAGGATGACTTCTATTTCTCTTGAAGACATTAGAAATTTAGATTTTAAGATTAATATTTTTAAAATTCAATGGTAAGACCCGATTATATCGATATAAATAAAAGGTAAAAATTTGGCACTTATATCCTTAAAGGTAAATAAAATTCACAGAACTTTGATGTTATGGACATGGTAATTCACTATTTGCCAACTACTTCCTTAAGAATAACACATTTTTCATTAAAACTTTCGTTAATGGAGTTATTTCAATATTTGTATTAATTTTAGCCCTTCAAAATTTATTCGATGCAAAAATTAATCTTGTTGTTAATTTTTCTGGCATTTATACAGCTGGATATATTTTCACATAACCTTGATAGTATACCTATTGAAAAACATCCCATTTTAACTGATCGGTATGTTGTTAAAATGGGATTCTTTTTGAATTCAAAATCGGTTGTCTTTAATGTAGATGGAAGTTTGCCAAGTAATCCTATTGATTTTGGACAGACTCTTGGTTTAAGTAAACAAGAAAGCACTTTTGCTCTAGACCTTAACTGGCGCTTTTCGAAACTAAAAAAATGATCCTTTGGATTTGAATATTTTTCTGAGAATAATAAAAATACCGTTGTATTAGAAGATGAAATTAAATGGGGTGATAAAGTATATCCTGTAGGTGTGCAGCTAGACGCCGGATTTGGCTTTAAAATGTATGGAGTATATATTGGAAGGGTGATCTCGATGGGTGATAAACATGAATTTCAAGGTGGATTAGGACTTCATACGTTGAATATAGAAACTTTTATTCAAGCCAAGGCTTACCTGGGTGATTTGGATTTTGAACTAGATAATGGCAAAAGAAGAATCAACGTTCTTGCACCCATACCAAGTATTGGTTTTAGGTATTTGTATGCACCTCATATTCGCTGGAGCCTTTCTGCAAGAGTAGATTGGTTCTCTGTTACGATAGATGAATATTCTGGAACTTTTTGGAATATAGCACCGTCCGTTTCTTATCAAATATTGGATAATTTAGGCATAGGCTTTGGTTATAAATATTTCAAGGCAAATTTGAACATGAATAAAAACAATTGGCGTGGTTCTACGGATGTATTATACCAAGGACCGTTGTTTTCGATAAGGGGTAATTTTTAAGAAAAAGAGCTTTGAAAAGCTGACTTTTTTCAATATTGTTATGCTACTTCAGCTTTTTCTTAAAAAAAGTCATCGTCCGGTTCCAGGCTAATTCTGCAGCGTGCTTGTCATATCTCGGTGTTGTATTGTTATGGAATCCATGATTCACATTTTCATACATATAAGCAGTATACTCCTTTTCGGCTCCTTTTAGTGCTTTTTCATATGCTGGCCAGCCTTTGTTTACTCTTTCATCCAAACTGGCAAACTGCAACAGTAAAGGAGAATTTATCTGACTAATATCTTCAGTAGGTTGCGTGCCATAAAACGGGACAGCTGCATTTAAAGACGGGACCTTTACTGCCATCATGTTTGAAATCCATCCGCCAAAGCAAAAACCAACTACGCCAATATTTCCATTACAATCGGGATGTGCCTTTAGATATTGATAGGCAGCAATAAAATCTTCCAACATTTCATTTTTATCCCTTTTTCTTTGGAGTTCCCTTCCTTCATCATCATTTCCCGGATAGCCTCCAAGAGGGCTAAGTGCATCAGGGGCAATCGTGATAAACCCTTCCAAAGCTGCTATTCTTGCAGTGTCTTCAATGTATGGATTAAGACCTCTGTTTTCATGTACCACAACAATTCCGCCCATTTTCCCTTTGGTATTTGACGGTTTTGATAACAAAGCTTTGATAGTACCGCCACCTTTTGAAGATTCATAATTGATGTACTGAGAATCAAGTCTTGGGTCATCAGCTTTTACTT
>CAYMKR010000144.1:0-6424 GCA_964390865.1 uncultured Flavobacteriaceae bacterium
AAAGAAAATTACTGACTTCTTCAAATTGTAATTTACTGTTTTCGGTAAAAATTTCACGGCGTTTCTTAAAAACCAGATTGGCCTTTAATAGTTTATTCATATTATCATTGTAGTTCATTAATTCCTCTTCATTAATCTCCTTAAAATTCACACATTCAAAAAATACATCTTCCCTTCCGTACATCTCCTTTTTCATATCTGTCACGGTGTATTGAATAGTATAGGATCCTTCGTCAATTTTAATCTCAATTAAATGTCCGAAATAAGCATCTAAAACTTCAGCCATTCCATTTCTTTTAGGATAAAGCTCTTTCCCTATATTTTTATATAAAACTTTTGTCTCACCTTTGACAATGATTTCACCCGTTTCAGAACTAAGGCTCTCAATAACATTCTTCTCTCCATTATCTTCATTGCTAAACCAAGATTCAGCTCTTGAAAGAATAATTGACGGGCTAAGATCATTTAATTCGAATGTTTTGGATACCGATTTTTCCTCAATTAGACTATTCTGGGCATGAACATAGCTTGTGAGGAATAATACAAAGAGGAAACTTGTCTTAAGGCCCTTAATATAATTGTTCATTTTACAAGGTGGATTAATAATTGAAATTGATTACTAAATTTCCAATTTTAATTGAAGTTAAAGCAGTCGGAGTCAGAAAGTTTTAAACAAGTTATGAAATGTTAGAACCTATTAAAATCCATAAGATTCATTGTGGCTTCCTTGTGTTCTGTTTTAACAAGTAAATTAAGGCTCCTATTGCTATCAAAAGCCCCATAAATTCTCGCGTTCCCTCGATATATGGCTTTTCATAAACCATATCACCCACTAATTCTGATTTATTGTCACTTTTCAACCAAACTGTGAAGAAATCAAAATGCATGATACTAAACAAAATCAGTCCCAAAATAACGGTGTAAAACACAATTTTTGGAATTGTGATAAAATTAGATACAGCAAAAAATACAGCTACAATACCATAAACCATGATCCAAATCAATGGATCTGGGTCATTGAATTGAAGGTAAGCAAATGAAAAAAAAACAACACAAAGAATCCAATTGATAATCTTTTTCATCAAGAATAAATAAAATTATTTAAATAAGGGTTGTTAACTGGCTTTTCCTCCACCTCCAAATAAAATACCTGCCCCAAGTACAAAACCAAAATCATACCAGCCTCCACTATTGTTAACGGCATACAAAGCTACATCATCTAAGAACAAACTTACTATGAAAGAAAATGGAGCAATAAACCCATGCCATAATCCTCCAAAAAAACCATAAGAATCGGTATCTACACAATTATCTAATGCTATTGAGTGTGCGCAACCAGTTAAGATCAAAAGCATAAAAGCAACAACTAATGTGAACCGAAATTTTTTAATAATTCTCTTCATAATAATAAGTTTTAGTAGCCTAAAATTAAGGAAGATTCATCACATTTCTGTCCTGAAATAAATATTATCGCTATATTTATCTTCAATGACCACCAATAAAATTTCATTTTAGAAGTATCCAGAAAATAGAAAATTTCCTTCTTAAAATATGACGCTCATTATTGATCTGTTTCTTTCCACACTGGGCATATACTTTATATGTGGGATGGCATTTGGTGTGTATTTCATAGTTTTCGGTGCATCAAAAATAGATCCTATTCTTGCCGAAACTAAAAAGCGTGTTCGCTTTTTATTAATTCCTGGACTCATAGCAACCTGGCCAGTTTTTATTTACCACCTTTTCATCAAAAATCAATCTGGCAATGCAACTCTTGGCCTCAAAAGAACCCATTTGATCATGTGGTTCATAGTCATTCTAATCGTTCCTCGATTAATTTATACTTCGGTAAATCAACTAGATTTTACAAGCACAAATGTATCAGATGAAGTTGGTATTGTTAAGTCTAAAGAGAGTGAACCCAATATCGAAAATGAGTTAATAGCCATCTCCAAAAACAATAATATGCTTTTGCTTAGACTCAAGAGCCCGCTTAAAAGTGCTTCATCATTGGTATATTCTTGTGACATTCATGGCAACAAACTCATACTGCTTGGTCAGGTTGATAGCGACAAAATGTATCGCTTTAAAATGCAAGACGATATTCAAGGTGTTTTAATTTATGATCGTATAAAAAATAAAACAATCACCAAACTCCTGTTTCCATGAGCGTTTCCTATCAAATGGTTCAATGGAATCAGCAGAAAAAAAATTACGACAAGTTCATATTGGGCCTGATTGTATTTTACCTTGTATTCTTTTCGATCATTACACTGGTATTCAACGCTGAGACAAGTCTTGAAACACTTGTTATAAGATCTTTTGGGTCTTTATCAATTATCCTTCTGCACATAATTTTAAGCATCGGCCCCTTGAGTAGAATCAATTCAAAATTCATTCCACTACTTTATAATCGCAGACATCTGGGCGTGATTATGTTCATCATGGCACTTATCCATGGTGGATTCTCAATTTTTCAGTTCCATGCCCTTGGGGATACCAACCCAGTATATTCCATTTTTACATCAAATATGGACTACAATTCAGTCACAAATTTTCCTTTCCAGGTTTTGGGTTTTCTGGCTTTGATTATATTGTTTATAATGGCTTCTACAAGTCATGATTTTTTTCTTGCTAATCTATCTTCAACTGTTTGGAAAAGAATGCACATGTTGGTTTATGTTGCCTACGTCTTGGTTATTCTACATGTTTTTTTAGGTTCATTTCAACAGGAAACTTCCTACTTCACCATGAGTTTTATGGCCTTAGGATTCATTACGCTTTCCGGGCTCCACATTTTTTCTGGCTTAATGGAATTAAAGACTGATACTCAAATTAAATCAGATGCAACCGAATGGCTTTATGTTTGTATGCTTTCCGAGATTGAAGAAGATCGCGCTAAAATATGCCGTATTGGAAAAGAACATATTGCCATATTTAAATACAACGGAAAATTATCAGCCATCCATAATATCTGTAAACATCAAGGCGGCCCATTAGGTGAAGGTAAAGTAATTGATGGATGTATCACCTGCCCTTGGCATGGTTATCAATACCTACCGCATAACGGACAATCACCTCCACCTTTTACAGAGAAATTGACAACCTATCAATTGAAAATTGAAGAAGATAAAATCTATATCAACCCTGAGGCATTTCCTGAAGGAACTGAACTAACACCTTGTAATTATTAGAAATGGATCCTAAAGACGAATTTTATGTAGGCTATGCCAACCAAATGGGTAAAAAGACCAAAAGAACAATTACGAGTTTTCTTATTGTCATTATTGGTCTTGTTAGCCTTGGTGTTTTTCTATTCGCATTTTATCAAAACCCTTTTACAAACAGTACATTTGAATTGAACACTATATCTAAATTAGAAGGTGTTTATCACGAAAGCCCTTACCCAATGTTGAGGGTTCAGTTAGCCGAAAATTCATATAAAAATGTTCTCTTATTAGGTTTTGGAAAATCAAGTGTTAACCCTTATATAAATAAACTAATGGATGCTCAAGGTGATCTCAATGGCAGCGCTTTGTCAATTGAGGGTAACCTGATTTATTATAATGGAAAAACTTTAATACAGATCACTGATGAGGAAAAAGTAACCTTACTCAACAGTTCAAAAACTTCAGTTCCTAAGAACGAGAATATGGGTGCAATTGAGCTTGAAGGAGAAATTATTGACCCGAAATGTTATTTTGGTGTCATGAAACCAGGCTTAGGTAAAATTCACAGAAGCTGTGCCATACGATGTATTTCTGGAGGCATCCCTCCTGTTTTTGCAACAACAGACAAACAAGGACAAACGCAATATTATTTATTAACTGATATAAAGGGAAATGCATTGAATAAAGAAGTACTTCCCTTTGTAGGAAAACCCTCATTGCTTAAAGGTAACATTGAAAAATCAGAAGACTGGAACCTTTTGAAAATAGATCACAATAAAATTACTATTGTGAGTAATCGATCAAAAATTTACCCTGTAACAGAATAGTGCTTTCGATAAGAAATTAGTGTCTTTAGGACAATTATTCGGCCTGTTCGTCCGGAATTCCTTAAATTTAAGAAATGAATCAATTAATTTTCAACCAAATAAATCTTTAAACCTCCTTTTATGAAAACCTTTAAATCTCTTTTTTTAAGCTTAGTTTTTGTCGTCTTTTTTACTGGCCTGAGCTATGCCCAAAATCAAATTGATGCAACTTTAAGCTGTGATGTTGCAGCCTTGGAAGCAAGCACACCTGCATATCAAGCCTGTTCTTTTGTGGATCAACAACCCGGAACCGACACAAGAGAATATACTATCTATGCAGAAATTGGCGACGCTATTATTTGGAGTGGAGAATCAACTGATGGAAGTGCCGCAATCGATATAAGAAAAATCAAGTATGACAAAGGGACCAATGTCTTTAATAAAACTGATTTAGACGGCGAAACCACAGTAGTTGGAGAAGTCAAAAAGAATACAAACGGCAAACCTTACAAATATACCATTTCATTCAAGGTTAATAACAAAGGAAGGATGTATCGTATAGACCCAAAAGTTTCTGTGGGTAGAGGAGAATAAGATAAATCATGCAGCATATAAAATGCATAAATAATTCAATTAAATATAAGGTCTATTTCACAATAGGCCTTTTCTTTCTTGTAAACAGCTTTTTATTTGGTCAATCTCAACAGGTTCTTGACAGTTTAGAGAAAGCTTATTCAGAAAACACCTATAATCAAAAACATAAACTAGAAATCCTTTTTGATCTGGCTGAATCAAAGGACCCTGATAAGGCTTTATTCTATAGCAATGAACTTATCAAAAGTGCCATGGAACTTGATTCCATCGTGCCGCTGTTTTGGGGCTATAAGTTAAAAGGAGAAGCATTCAATTTTAAAGGAGATCTTAGTGAGGCTTTGGAAAATTATTTTAAAGCTGCCAAAATAGCCCGAAGCCTTTCTTCTGATTTTTATAAAGGCACCGCTGATGTCAAAATTGCAGATGTCTATTCAATGATGGGTAACCATAAAAATGCGGTTTATTATTACAAGCAAGCCATTTCCATTCACAGAAAAAATGACAGCCTGCTAATGTTAGCGGCTGCCCTTGAAAATCTTGGAGATGAGTATCTGAATGTCTCAAAGCCCGATTCAGCTTTAATAATGTTCGAAGAATCTGGCCCAATTTTTAAGCGACAGGGATATTATCAGGGAATCGGAATGAATATAGGCAACAAAGGAATCGCCTATGCCCAACTAGGCAAAGATGAAATGGCCAAAATTAATATGGAACACGCCATTGTAGTCCTTGAAAAAGGCAAATATTATAATGCCATTTCAATATACCTCACCTATATTTCTGATCTTTATGTAAAAGAAAAAAAACTAAATATAGCTTCGGATTACGCGAATCAAAGTTTATCGCTAGCGCATAAATATGGCCTAAAAGACCAAATTAGTGAAGCAAATTTCCAACTATCTAAGATTTATGAACTTTTAGGAGAAAACAAAAAGTCATTAAAACACTATAAAAACTATATCGTTTATAAGGATAGCGTAAACAATATCGCTTCGGTACAACAAATGGCCAATATAAGAGCCGATTTTGAAATTGAACAGCAACAAATAGAAAGTGATTTTGAGATTGCTCAAAAGCAACTTGAAGTAGATTTACTCAACCAGCAAAAAAGAAACCAAAGAATCGTGGTTATAGCCATCAGTATAGCCCTAGCCCTTATTATTGTCTTGGCATTGGGCCTTTTCAGGCGCAATAAATTTATAGAAAAAACAAAGCAACTGGTTGAAAAAGAAAAAGATCGATCTGACAAATTATTACTCAATATCCTACCTGAACAAACAGCTATTGAGCTAAAAGAACAAGGAAAGGTAAAAGCCAAAAAATTTGATTCAGTCTCCGTAATGTTTACAGATTTTAAGGGTTTTACAAGGCTTTCTGAAGGCTTGAACCCAGAAGAGTTGGTGAAAACTGTTGACTTTTATTATTCCAAATTTGATGAAATTATAAAATCTTATGGTTTAGAAAAAATCAAGACCATCGGCGATGCTTATATGGCAGCAAGCGGACTTCCTTTTCCTACTGACGACCATGCATCAAAATTGACTTTAGCCGCTCTTGAAATTGCCGAATTTGTAAAGAAATCTAAAGAAGAAAATCCTAATGACGAGAAACGCTTTGAAATAAGAATTGGAATCAACACAGGCCCTGTTGTGGCAGGAGTTGTTGGCACTGATAAATTTGCCTATGATATTTGGGGCGATACGGTAAACATTGCCTCAAGAATGGAGTCCAATTCTAAACCCGGGAAAGTAAACATTTCCGAAAACACCTATAAAGTCATAAAAGATGAATTCGAATGTACCTATCGAGGTGAAATCGATGCTAAAAACAGGGGTAAAATGAAAATGTACTTTG
>CAYMKR010000145.1:0-6270 GCA_964390865.1 uncultured Flavobacteriaceae bacterium
CACAAACAGGTAAAGCTTTTAGAAATGAAATTGTTGCCAGGCAATTCATATTTAGGATGAGAGAGTTTGAACAAATGGAAATGCAATTTTTTGTAAGACCAGGTGAGGAATTAAAATGGTATGAAACCTGGAAGGAAACCAGATTGAAATGGCACCTTTCTTTAGGTTTGGGTGAACAAAATTACAGATTTCATGATCACGATAAATTAGCCCACTATGCCAACGCTGCGGCGGATATAGAATTTAACTTCCCATTCGGATTTAAAGAGTTAGAAGGAATTCATTCAAGAACTGATTTTGACCTTAAAGCCCACGAAGAACACTCAGGGAAGAAATTACAATTCTTTGATCATGAAATGAACAAGAATTATGTGCCTTATGTTGTTGAGACTTCAATAGGTCTTGACAGAATGTTTCTTGCAGTCTTCTCAACAGCCTTGCAAAATGAAACGCTTAAGGACGGATCGGAAAGAGTAGTTTTAAAGCTACCAGCCTTACTTGCACCAACCAAAGCCGCCATTCTGCCGTTGGTTAAGAAAGATGGATTACAAGAAATCGCAAGAGAAATCATTGATCAGTTAAAATTCGATTTTAGTGTGACTTATGATGAAAAGGATGCTATCGGAAGAAGGTATAGACGTCAGGATGCCCTGGGCACCCCGTTTTGCATCACTGTTGACCATGAAACTAAAAACGATCAAACCGTAACGATTAGACATCGTGATTCTATGGAACAGAAAAGAGTTAAAATAGAAGAACTCAGTAGTATCATTACTTCTGAAGTTTCTATGGCAAATTGGTTAAGAAAAAACCAATAGGCTTAAATCATTAGTCAAAAATAAAAAAGAGTTATTGGGACCCCAATAACTCTTTTTTTTATAAATCAAAATTAAGTAAGCCTTTTTAAAAGGTAGCTCTTAACTGTAAACTACCTGTATGAATTGTTTTTGAATCTTCTGATTTTCTGCCTAAATAGTTCAGGTTCAAATCTAAAAAAGAAGTCAATCTTTTTTGCAGGCCCAGCAACCACGTAAGATTGGTTCCGGGTTGAAGTCCCTCCAACATTTGATAGGCAACAGGTGAATTTGTATTCCCCTCAAATTCATTGAAAAATAAGTTTGCGTTTGCGTTAATTGAAAAACTCTGTTTGCTTGCATACTTAAAATTAGCTCCTAAGACGTGCATTTTTAAAGTCTCCATATCGAGAATTCTATTCTGCTTGTCTTTATAGGTATAGAACAAATCTAAGCGGGTATTCTGATTATACAAATACGATATTTTAGGGTTTAACTGTAATGCTTTCAATTCATAATTTCTATTTGCATAACTTTGTGACTCGCTTATATTATCATTTATTCCTGCTCCGAGATCCATCAACCAAAATTTACCCAACTTGTGCACAAACTGAAATTGATGTGTCCGTAGCGTCACATCCTGATCGCCAAATGAAAATATGGTCTTTTTCCTGAAATTAAGATAAGAATAAACAAAACTAAACCTTTGAAGTCCCCTATTATAAAAGAAACTGTTTTTAAAATTTTGATCCAATCCTAGCAAGTTTTCTTCATCAGAAACAAATGGATTCACATTAAAATCATCCTTATCTCGCTTTGTTTTGGCATCAATTAAAAAATATGTTTGGTTGGCAAAATGAGACATCACTTTCTTAAAGCCTTGCTTATTTCTCCATGAAGAAGCGTTAATATTCAGTGATTGACTCCATTTATTTTGATTTGTTCTAATAAATGAAATCGTTGGCAATAATACACGTACATAAATCGCCTGGTCTTGAAATTTAGCGATCACAAATTCATCTAATTCTTGAATTCCATTCTCATTGAAATCTATCCACTCATAGAATCCTTTCCCAGGTTCAACCTCAACATAGCTAAATTCTTGTTGTGGTAATGTTCCTGATTTTGTTTCAATTAAAGTTTGAAGACCAATAAAATCCCCCACTATTCTTTGCCTATAAGTAACTCGTGCATTCAACGAACTATCATCGGGAACATTGACGTTTTTTACTGTTCTATAATTCACAAAAAAAGTCAAATCAGTATTCAAATTTTGGATCAATTTGGATTTTATAAAATAGGTGTTAGCCTTGCTTACAAGCCCTAATACTCCTCCCTGCACACTATCCGTTTCCCTGTAATTATAACCAATTTCTGTAAACACTTTGGTTGAATCTCCCAGCCCTGCATAGCCTTCAATTTCAGTGAATCTATGTGATAGAATATTTAATTCATCGTTGTCAACCCTACTCCCCAAATTCCTTTCATAATTAAACTTCGCTCCTATCCAAAACCTCGAAATCTGTTGGGTTATGCCGCTGTACACTCTTTCAAAAGAATTGGCTTCTAACTCATTCTCATTCTTTAACATACTTGCATTTACAAATACCTGTGTATTATCAATGTGCAAATCTGTAATTAAACTATGTCTATCTCCCTGATAATTATCCCCTAAGCTTAGGTTTTCATAATTATAACGGATAAGTCCCAGGCTATCATTATGAAAATTTAGTCCTCCCTGAATATACTGTTGTTTTTCGCTCATATTTAAGCCAGACGAAATAATGTTCCAATCCCTGGAGAATTCTACGTTCCTTATTCGTTCAACTGATCGAAAGTTCTCACTAAAATATTCATAATCAATCACACTGTTCAACTTCCACTTTTTATCCAATATCTTTTGATTCCACTTAAGTTTAGTGGCGACTCCTTTATTCAATTCATTATCAATGCTAGAATAAAGGTTTTGATCCTTATCACTCAAGGCTAATTCAGTTTCAATCAAAGTCTTTTCACCCAATTCGTAATCGGCTTCGATATTCAATATTTGCAACTTTTCAGGAGCTGCCAGCTGAATCACAGGAAGATAGGAGCCTTGCTTTTGATTATTAAGCTCATCTATATAACGATATACTCTTCCTGCTGCAAGGGTTGTCTCTAAAACATAATCCCCATTATTTTCACCAACAAAAGAAAAATTCACTTCATATAAAGTTTCATCAGGGTCATTCGAATACGCATAGGTTTCTATTCCATTAGCGTCAATCTTTCTATATAAAACTCGATTCTCACTATACGCAGTTTCAGTGGCGGAAGGAGCTATCATTTTACTCTTGTCATTTCCTGCATCCGCCAGGATCTGCTTTTGTTCATCAGTGAGATTTTGGTCTACAGGACTATTTTTGGCATCAGTTTCATTGTAATATTGCACCCCTATTTTCAATTTATCAGATTGAAATTTAACACCATCATAGGTCAGAAATCTGGTGTAATTTCTTTCAGAAAGTTGGTATTCAACAGTAAAACGAAGATTTGAACTTACGGTATATAAGGTTGTAAAGGTGATTTCTCCTGTATTATAATCAATCGTATAATCAAAATTTTCTCCGCGCCTAAGAAGAACTCCATTGGCATAGACCCTTTCACTTCCCGAAATCATGATAATGAATTGCTGATTATCAGAACCCAGTATTTTATAAGGCCCTTGATTACCATCCAACCCATTAAACTTATAGCTTTGAAATTTCCCTCTCACCAAGGCTCCTGAAGCAAAAAAATTGGTTTCACCAGCGGGTTTATTAAAATGACCCTTTACCAATACTCCTGAAATCTTCTTTTGAAACCTCATTAAATAGCTTTCAGTATTACTCAGATCAATATCACCCGCAGTAAGAGACCAATTATCCGCATATAATTCAATAAAAACACGATCAAATTCATCCAAACGCTGCGTAAAACCGCCTGATTGCAGCGGTATCTCATTGTCAGTTATCGATGCTCTAATCCCCAATTTATCGGATAACTGCCCTTCAATTTGCAAATTAAAATTTGAATTAACTACAGCATCTTGATTACTTCCAATTGTTACTCCACGAGATAAACTACCACTGGTATAGAGTCCGTCAAAAGGTTTATTCTTTTTTATTCTTGAATTGGCTTGTGAGCTGTATAGTTGAGATTCATCAGTAGCTTGAGCAACAATTAAAGATCTATCAAAGGCAGTATAACTGCGAGTCATGAATTCAGGATAGGGTAAGTACGCAATGTTTACTTTTTTACCTTTCCAATAAATTGGATCCTTAAAAAGTAGCCTGGCCTTTGTATAATCAACGACATATAAATCTCTTTGAACCAATTGTGCTTGTTCGTCATAAAGTTTGAAAAACCCTGGATTAATACTCAAACTATCTATTTGAATACTATCATTTTGAACCAGATATTCCTTTACAACTACTCCTTCTGGTAAGGCTTGCGCACTAACGATGAGGTTGGATAAGAGGAATAGAAATACTAAGATTCTTTTCATGTAGTAAAACAAACTTAAACAATACCCGTGGATTATTTTCGACGAAGTTTTTAAAACAAACTAGTCTGGCCTGAAGGGCTTTCATGTTCCAAGAGCCATTTCTTTCTCCATAAACCTCCCGCATAACCAGTAAGCGAACCATCTGAACCAACTACCCTATGACAAGGGACAACGATCCATATTGGATTCTTTCCATTGGCACTTGCTACCGCCCGAATAGCTTTTTCGTTGCCTAATTTTAATGTTTGTTTCATATAGGTCGTTCTTTTTCCATACGGAATACTCAATAATTCATCCCAAACTCTTTTCTGAAAATCGGTTCCATCAGGATTCAATTTGATTGAGAAATCCTTTCTTTCACCCTTAAAGTATTCTGTCAGTTGATGAACACAATCAATCAATACATGGGGAACATCTAAAGTGCTCTCAACCTCTTCATTTAAAACAGAAATTTCATTAATCCCTGCCTCATTTCCTACAATTCTTGCTGTTCCAATTGGAGTCTTTAAAAAACAATGTTCAAAATCACTCATAGCTAACAATTATATACCAAAAATATCTTTAGAATTAGCGGTAGTTATTCTCGCTATTTCCTCCGAGTCAACTCCATAAATATCCACAAGTTTCCCTAGAATTTCTATCAAATAACTACTTTCATTTCGCTTTCCTCTGTATGGAGTTGGTGCAAGATAAGGGGAATCTGTTTCCAGAACAATGTGCTCCAAGGGGATATCGGACAAAAATCTATCTAAACCTCCATTCTTAAAAGTAACTACGCCACCAATACCCAACTTAAATCCATATGCAACAATCTTTTCAGCTTGGCTCTTGTCTCCGGTAAAACAATGAAAAATTCCATTTAATCTATCGTCGCAAACCTCGTCCATAATTTCAAAAATCTCATCAAAAGCATCACGACAATGAATAACGATAGGTACTTTTCTCTCTTGCGCCCAAGAAATCTGAATTCGAAAAGCTTCTTGTTGCTCTTTGACAAAAGTTTTATCCCAATAAAGGTCCATCCCAATTTCACCAATCGCATAAAATTGTTTACTATCTAATTGCTTTCTAACGATTTCTAACTCTTTTCTAAAATCAGCCTTTACATGAGTAGGATGCAAACCTGCCATAAGAAATATATTTTCAGGGTAGGCCTTTTCAAGTGCAAACATTCTATCGTAATAACTAGAATCAATCGCTGGTATAAAAAACCTCTTGATTCCCAAATCAAGAGCCTTGAGAATCACTTCTTCGCGATCTTCATCAAATTGTTCAGCATATAGATGGGTATGTGTATCAGTTAAAATCATGAAACAAATATAGTTGAACCCAATAAATATTCATCAGAGGTCTATTTAATATTTTGTTTAAAAATTTAATATGCAATGAAAACAAAATTTATACCTGCTTCCTTATATACTGATCAAAAAATAAATTATTTTTACATCCTCAACAACTCAAACTAACCAAAATGAAAATCTATCACAATCCCAGATGCAGTAAAAGTAGGCAAGGCTTGGCTTTGTTGCAGGAAGCTCAAGTTGATCTGGAAATAATTGAATACTTAAAAAATCCTTTGACCAAAAGTGAATTAAAGGATCTCTTGCAAAAGCTGGATATCCCTGCGATGAAGCTTATTCGAAAAAATGAAGCGATCTGGAAGGAGCAATTTAAAACTAAGACCCTTTCTGAAACCGAATTAATTGAGGCCATGGTGGCTTTTCCAAAACTAATAGAAAGGCCCATTGTTGTCAATGGCGATCTAGCAGTAATTGGCAGGCCACTGGAAAATATTAGCACTATCATTTGATCATTAAGGATCATAATGTAAATGACTAAAAATACCCTTAAACCACTATTTTTTTATAATCCTAAATAATTTATATTTATCGAATTGCCCATTTTGTAATGAAATTAGCTAGTATACTGATCATGTTTCTCCTCACCTTC
>CAYMKR010000146.1:0-6098 GCA_964390865.1 uncultured Flavobacteriaceae bacterium
TTTCGGTTACATTGAGTTCCTCAGTATCGGCTGCAGATTGGATTGATCCAACCTCGCATAACACTAACAAAGCTGTATTGCAACATTTATTGTTGGCTAGTAGGACATCCTGCCATTGGGAAGGGAACGAATACTCACAGGCTGGTAACCACAACTTTCATAATGTGTTCACCTCCAATAAAGCAGGAAGTATTAACGGACAACATATTGCCAAGCAGGAAAATGAACCAATAAGTGTAGTGGTTTATCCAGAAACTTCAACAAAATCATTCTTGCCAGAATCTTTGAGCTTTTACTCAATTGATTCAGAAAATGTAATGATAACCACTATAAAAAAGGCGGAAGATTCTGAGGAAATTATTGCACGTATGTACAATGTTAAGGATAGCAACGAGAAGGTGAATGTTTCATCTTATTTCAATATCAATTCATATAAGCACACCAATATTATAGAGGAGAATCCAACACCTGTTACCCCTGAATTAAAAGTGGGTAAATATGCTATTGAAACATTTAGTTTGGACGTTAATAATTAGATAAATAAAGCAGCAAAACTCAATGTGTATTTTTTTGCATATTGAGTTTTAAAGCCTTTTCAGAAAATAACTTCACATAAATTAATTAAAAGAATAAGTCATGAAATATATAGTTATTTTTCTACTTGCTTTGATAAGTAATCTCGTGGTTGCCCAATCACAAGAAGGGCCAATAGAAACAGTAGTAAAATACGTTAAGCCATATACACATAAGACAGTAGATAATAATCTTCTTGTTAAGGCCTACATAAATGACAATGATTTTCATAAAATCGCATTAGAAGACGGGTATAAATCTCAAATAAAAAAAGTCAATGATACCTCATGGCTTTGGTTACCCGCTATAGGCAAAGCTCAAAACATAAAGATCTACCATTCAAAGGGTAAATACACTGAGCAGCTGTTTACTCCTCTGGTTCCAGAAGATTGGGACTTTTTTAAAGAAGGTACTTTTCATATTATTTCATCTTCGCATCAAGATATTGCTTGGATGGATACTCCTGCTGTATGTAGACATGACAGAGTTAATGAAATTATCGCTCCTGCATTAGACATGATGAAAACTGATAAAGATTTTCATTTTGGCATGGAGCAAACGCTAAATCTAAAAGAGTTTATTGAAGATTTTCCGGATCGTAAGAAAGAAGTAATACAACGGGCAAACGAAGGTCGATTTTCTTGGGGAGCAACCTACAATCAACCTTATGAAGGTATGCAAACAGGAGAGCAACTTATCCGCGAAATGTATTTTGGTAGACTATGGCTTAAGAATAATTTTGAAGGAAACGATGTCCTTACCGCTTTCAATACTGATGTGCCAGGCAGAACACTCCAACTTCCGCAAATTTTAGCTAAATCTGGGGTTGAGAATCTTTTTGTTTCTCGTATGAAAGAAGGGTTTTTTGATTGGTATTCTCCAGACGGATCATCAATACCAACATACAGTCCAGGAAATTATGGATGGGCCGCTATTTTCTATAAGCTTTTTGAAGAAGATGCAATCGAATCAATGCATTTATTACATTCTAGAGTAAAAATGTGGAGTGAGTATTATAAAGAGCATAATTTACCTCCTCATTTTGCTATTGTAATTAGTAATGATGGTGTCGGACCTGCTAACTATTCCGAAATAGTTAAACAATGGAATATAATTATTGCAACAACTGGAGCAAAAATACCTGCCTTAAAACACTCTACAGTTACCTCATTCATGAACGAGGTTAAAAAACCAAATGCTAAATTCGATAAGGTTGAAGGTGAACGGCCAAACATTTGGTCTTATATACATGGGCCAGGACACCACAAAGCAATCACTGCTTCCCGAAAATCTGGACGTATGCTTCCTTCTGCTGAAATTTTCAGTACTATAGATGCCTTACTAAAAGGATCTTTTGCAGATTATCCAAAGGAAGATCTTGATAATGCTTTTGAAGAATCAATTTATCCTGATCATGGTTGGGGAGGAAAAAATGGAGATGTAACAGATAGCATCTTTAGGGCCAAATTGGAGTTTGCTGCTGACGAGTCAGATAGGTTAATCAATCTATCTTTAAATTCAATCTCTAAAAACGTACAAACCAAACATGATAATGCAATAATTGTCTATAATGATCTATCCTGGGAGAGAAACGGTACTGCCTCAATAGAAGTTAAAAACAATGGGTTACATTATTATGTTGTCGATGAAGAAGGAAAAGTAGTGCTTTCTCAGATGAGCATTAATAAAAGTAAAAAAATTCTTGAATTTGAAGCAGGTAATGTGCCTTCAATAGGCTACCAAACGTACTACTTAAAGCAAGGGAATAAGAAGCAAATGGTTGAAAAGACAGTTTCTCCTAACTCTTTAGAGAACAACTTTTATTCTCTTCGTTTAGGTAATGGTGGTATCACTTACTTATATGACCGAAGTCTTAGTAAAGAAGTTATAAAAAGCACTAGATTTTCTGGTGGAGATGTTTTAACAATGGGCTACCACGGAAATGGTGCTGGGGAGTTTACACAAATGACAAAACCAACCATGGATGGTTATGATAAAACCAGCTCTCACACGTCACAATGGAAAATAGTAAGCGATGGCGCGTTATTTACACAATTTAAAAATGAAATGGCCTTCGAACATGCCCAAATAATTCAGTATATAAAGGTGTACCACCATATTAAAAAAATAGATTTTTCTATTGATATATTAAACTGGGACGGCACCCATAATCGTGAATTCAGATTTGCACTTCCTTTAAATATGGAAAACGCTACTATAAAATATGAGGTTCCTTTAGCTATTGCAGAAGTAGGTAAATCGGAAATGAAAAAAGCTCCAAAAGGATGGGCTTGGGGAGGTACTTATGATCAAATGCCTTCTGAAATTCACCCAAGAGAAGTAATGAATTTTATAGCTTCTGAAAATGAAGATTTTGCGGTGACCATGGCTACCGATGTTGCCTTAGCAGATTGGATAGACCCCACTAGGGAAGCGGCAGAATACACAGTGCTTCAAGGGCTATTAATGGCATCTCACAAAAGTTGCCATGGTGAAGGTAATTGGTACCACCAAACAGGTGATCATCATTTTTCTTTTTCAATGACCTCACATACTCCGAGTGATAATACCTCATATAAGTTCGGGAATACTTCAAATCATGCCTTACGGACAGTTGTAAAGAAAGAAAAAGATGCTGATGCTTCGCTTCCTTCTAAAATGAGCTTTTTTGCTGTTTCGGATCCAATGGTTCGTATCAGCACTATTAAAAAGAGTGAAGCTGACGATGCAGTTATAATTCGATTGGTTGAAATGGGAGGAAATAATAGTACACCAACCATAAGCCTACCCAAAGCAGTTAAAGCAGTATATAAAACCAACTTAATAGAAGAAGAACCAGAAAATTTAAAATTGCAAGGCTCCAACATTAAATTAGATATGGGTCATAATGCTATTGAAACCTTTAAGATAATTATCAAGTAGCGCTGTTTATTTTAATTAAATAATTAAACGAAAACGATCAAAATGGAAGCACATTGGAAAAACGATAAAGAATTATTTGAAATTGCTAAAAAAGAGCTTTTTGTGGCACTTGTAGGAGATATTTTGGATAAAATGGGGTACTTACATCAATTTCTTCCACCGAATATAAAACCGTTGAATGATGATTTTACCGTAATTGGCAGAGCTATGCCTGTTTTGGAGGCTGATGTTTTTGAAGAAGTTGTAGATAACACCAATAATCCGTTGATGGAAAAACCATTTGGGATTATGTTTGAAGCATTGGACAGCTTAAAAGATGATGAGGTTTATATCTGTTCAGGGTCGTCTCCAAAATATGCCCTTTGGGGTGGATTGATGAGTACAAGAGCTATTAATTTGGGAGGTGCCGGCGCTGTTGTAAACGGGTGGTCTAGAGATACAAAAGAAATACTTAGCCTTGATTTCCCTACTTTTTCGTTTGGTGGTTATGCACAAGATCAAGGGCCTAGAGGCAAGGTGATCGATTATAGAGTACCTATAGAAATAGCGGGAATACGTATAAATCCTGGAGATATGGTTTATGGTGATGTTGATGGCGTTTTAATTGTGCCAAAAGAGGCCGTAAATGAGGCTTTTACAGGCGCTATTGAAAAAGCCAGAGGCGAGGAATTGGTTAAGAAAGCATTGGAGGCTGGCATGAGTACGGTTGAAGCTTTTAATAAATTTGGGATCATGTAAAATGAGTGTTTCATTAAACCACATAAAATGAATAAAAAATCTTCTTTATACCTTCTTACCATAAGTTTTGTTTCGACTATTGGCGGTTTTCTATTCGGTTACGATACTGCAATTATAGCCGGTTGTAATTCTTTCTTAGAGAGCCAATACAACTTAACAGCCAGTATGTTAGGTTGGGTTGTTTCATCAGCATTATTAGGTACAATATTAGGTTGTATTATTTCGGGAAAGGTCACCGATCTGTATGGACGTAAAAAAACCTTGATTTTGGCGGCTATCTGTCTGACCATTTCGGCCTTCGGTTCAATGTTACCACCACAATTTTTAGGGAATTTGGACTCAACTTATTGGATAACCTCCAGTTTAGATTCGTCGTTTTTGACGTTGATTGTGGTTCGAATAGTCGGAGGAATTGGCGTAGGTATAACTTCAGTTGTGGCACCTATTTATATTTCTGAATTAACATCACCTGAAAAAAGGGGTAAAATGGTTTCGCTATACCAATTATCCATAACCTTGGGTATCCTACTTGCTTTTCTTGTGGATTGGATAGTTCTTAATCAAGCCGGAAATAAAGCGGGAATAATCAGTGGTACAGAAGTAAGTTTTTGGGAATGGTTGTTTGTTGAAGAACTTTGGAGGGGAATGTTCGGTACTGAGATTCCAATAGCCATACTATTTTTGGTGTTGCTATTATTTGTGCCGGAAAGCCCTAGATGGCAGGTAGTCAATGGGAAAGAAGATGAGGCCTTCACAACCATGGTTAAATTGGGAGGTAAGGCGCAGGCAGAAATACAATTGGCGGAGATGAAGGAAGCTTCAAAGGAAGAAACACAAGGGATAAGGGAATTGTTCAAGCCCTATTTGCGAAGACCCTTTTTAATAGGGATATTGCTCCCAATGTTTTCCCATTTAAGTGGAATAGCTGCCATTATGTATTTTGCTCCTAATATTTTAAATGAATCAATTAAGAGCGTAGAAAGCTCCTTTTTAGGAGCCGTCTTGGTAGGTTTGGTTAATTCAATTTTTACTTTTATAGCCATTATGAATATAGAGCGCTATGGAAGAAGAAAACTATTGTTGATAGGCGTTGTTGGTGCCGCGATATCGCTTATGGGTGTTGGAGTGCTATTCGCAATTGGATCCAACTTAGTGATAATTCCACTATTGATGTACGTAGCTTGTTTCGCATTTTCTTACGGACCGATTGTTTGGGTTATCATCAGCGAGATATTTCCAACCAAAATTAGAGGCCTTGCTGTGAGTATAGGTAGCCTTTCATTAATGGTTACAGGTTTTTTTATTACGTTGACTAATCCTATTTTCATAGAAACTATTAAGCCTGCAGGGACATTCTTTCTATATGGAACTTTAACGATTCCAGCTATTTGGTTCATTTGGAAATATGTTCCTGAAACAAAGGGAAAAACTTTGGAAGAGATTGAATTGTCTTGGAAAAAAATGAATGACAAAAGAGAAAATAAAAGAGAAAACAGAAGCTAAAATGAAACTAATAGAACAATATCAAATTAATGGTAATGGATATCATCCTTTCTTGATTAGGAATGGGTGGCAGGTTGCACAATTAAACTATATGCCAGAACAAGAAATTGGCAATATAGAAAAGCTGGACATCCATCATTTAACAGATGAGGTTTTTATACTGCTGAAGGGAAAGGCGGTATTGATTGGTGCCAAAATAAATGAGAATAATGTTGATTTTGAGGTTCAATTATTGAAGCCGAATATTACCTATAACATTCCTGTAGATACTTGGCATAATATTGCGATGAACAAGGATTGCGAGATTATCATAATTGAAAAGTCGAATACCCATGAGGGAGATTTTGAGTTTTTTCGGCTAA
>CAYMKR010000147.1:0-6083 GCA_964390865.1 uncultured Flavobacteriaceae bacterium
ACCCTCGGTACCACAAACCGATGCTCTAACCAACTGAGCTACAACCACCGTGATAAATTGAATTTGCATCACACAAATTCGGGTGCAAATATAATCTATTTGATCACTTCTTCAAACAAAAAATAAATTTTTATTGATCATTTTAAATTGAAAAAAAATCAGGCTCTTAGTTTCATATAAATCAACACTGAAATTAAAAATATTAAAGAAATTATAAACGAATTTGATTGTATTCTTAGATCAAATTATCGAGGTGATCTACTGCCACAAATCTTTCTACTGTAAAACCCTCGGCGCTTTCCTTACCAATGATTCTACCCAAATCATTGGCACGATAGTCTATACTATCAAGAAAATTTTTGCTTGAGATAGGTGAGACTGGCTCCTTCGAATCAGGATCGTAAAACTGTGAAGAATAAGCTTTTACAGCTTGAATTTTAATATGCATAAAACCTGTAACATCAACCACAAAATCAGGTTTCAGATTTTCCCATTGGATATAATGATAAACTCGTTTCGGCCTCCAGGCTTCTTGAGACTTTTTATTAAAATTTGTTTCAATTTTTCTCAACCCTGACAAAAAACATGCATCAGAAACCAATTTACTGCCTTTTCCATGATCTATATGCCTGTCTTGAATAGCGTTACACAGTACAATTTCAGGTTGATATTTACGAATAATTTCAATCACAGCCATTTGATGTGCCTCATCATTCATGAAAAAACCGTCCTTAAAAGCAAGATTTTCTCTAACTGTCAGGCCCAATATATCTGCAGCCCTTGCTGCTTCTGCATCTCTAATTTCAGCAGAACCTCTTGTTCCTAACTCCCCCCTAGTCAGATCTAAAACACCCACTTTCTTTCCTCTAGAGATTTCCTTTGCAATAGTTCCAGAACAGCCTAATTCCACATCATCTGGATGTGCGCCAATAGCTAGTATGTCTAACTTTATCATAATTATTTCTTTAATGCTTGTAAAATATCCTCAAGTATATCTTCCTTATTCTCTAAACCAACTGACAACCTCAATAAATTATCAGATATGCCCTGCGTCTGTCTTTCTTCAACTGATAATAATGCGTGAGAAGTTAAACTTGGCTGGATAATAGTAGATTCAACACCTGCCAGACTCATTGATGGTTTTATCATTTTCAATTTTTTTTGAAACCATTTGGCCGTAATACTATCATCAATTTCAAATGATAGCATACCACCAAAACCGTGCATTTGAGCTTTTGCCAAATCATGATTTTTGTGTGACTGGAGTCCAGGGTAATATACCTTATTAATTAGCTCATTGTTCGATAATTCTTCAGCTATAAATTTCGCATTTTCATTGTGTTTTTCAATTCTAACACCTAATGTCTTGATACTTCTCTCTAAAAGGAAACACATAAAATCACTAAGATTTCCGCCAAAATTTCGCCCCTTGTGCATTACTTTTTCAACCAATTCTTTACTCCCCGCAACAATTCCTGCACTGATATCGCTGTGTCCACTTAAATATTTTGTGGCGCTGTGAAGACTCAGGTCAATTCCAAAATCAAGAGGAGTTTGATTCAAGGGAGAAGCAAAGGTATTGTCTATCATACTGACAATACCATGTTTTTTTGCCAAGATAGCTATGGCTTTAATATCGGTAATACTCAATAAAGGATTTGAAGGTGTTTCTATGTAAATTACCTTTGTATTCTTCTTTATTTCTCTTTCAAAATCATCTGACATCAGACCTTTTGTAAAAGAATATTCAATACCATATTTTGAAAACTCTTCTATCACTAAATGGTGACTTCCCCCATAAATTTCATTTTGAAAAACCACATGGTCCCCGCTTTCCAAAAAAGCAAATAAGCTCGTAGTTATTGCTGCCATTCCGCTAGAAAATGGCAAGGCACTTTCTGCATTCTCGAGAGCAGCAATTTTACGCGCCACAACTTCTTGATTTGGCGTATTAAAATATCTGGGATATCTTTTTTCTTCTACATCCAAAAAAGGGTAAGAGGTTGCCATAAATATAGGTGAAATTGATCCACCAAATTGACTATCTGCGATCTGCCCTTCATGAATGCATACCGTATGTTTTCCTTTCTTTTGAGTCATTTATCTAATCTTATTTTATCTCTCTGTCAAATATAAATTTATACCCAGCCCTGCTTTCACCCTACCTATATTTCATTCATATTGACTATGTTCTTTCCAAATACATTCTATCTCCTCCATTTCCTTTAGAGAAAAAGCCCCTAACTATGAAAATAGCGCATTCCAAAAGATGAAAATTGGAACCAAAGGGATAAATAGTTGAAATAATTCCTCCGAACCTAAATGGTTATATAACAGGAGTAGCTATTAAAACCTTATTCAAATTTCTTATTTATTTCTAATAATTTATGATCTGTAAAAAGCATGAGTTCTTGAAAAAAAGATTGAAAATCCTTTTCAAAATCAGCATAATGATCTTCTAAATCTTTGATTGCTAAATTCATATGAGATCTATTCTCTGTTCTTCGATTCATACCTTCAAGCACTTTTTGTATTCCATCAACTTTTGCATAACTCAATAACCAATCATCTCTAATAAGATATTTCGACATATATTTTATCTTATCCGGTAGTATTTCAAAATTACGATTCAGGCTATTGTAAAAATTTTGTGTATACGTTGCCAATGGCACTTCTGAATAATCTTTCCAGTTTTTCGCTAAAAAATGGTCGTAAAAAATATCAATAACAACCCCTCTATAGAGACCATAAATATCATCTAATCGCCTTTTACTTTTTCTAACAATTTCATGTGTATCAGTGAAGGAATCTATTTGCCTGTGCAACAATATACCTTTTTGTAAATCATCTGAATAGGCTTTATATTTATTGCCTTTTATATGGTCCGCCATAAAGTTGCCAATGGTGATCATTTCATGATCTCTCGATAGATATATATGTGCTAAATAGTTCATCCGTAATTTCTGTTAAAAATAACCTTTTAAATATTATCATTAAAATAAAGTGTGTTTTTGTTAACTGTAACATTTTAAAACTGTTGATTCTATTAAATTTTAATTATTTTTGCCGAGTCTAGGATGATTTCTCTCCTGAAGAAGGAATTGTACATGTATAATTCAACCTTAATTTGAATTCTCAAAATAAGGTGTTCAATTCTAATTTCTATGTTAATAAAAGACAATCAATCTTCAAAAGTTGCAATAGCTTTAGAAGACAAGTATGGAGCCCACAATTACCACCCACTTCCTGTTGTATTACAAAAAGGGGAAGGCGTATTTGTCTGGGACGTTGAAGGGAAAAAGTATTATGATTTCCTTTCTGCCTATTCAGCTGTTAATCAAGGCCATTGCCATCCAAGAATCGTGAGTAAGCTGCAAGAACAAGCAGCAAAACTAACCTTGACTTCAAGAGCATTTTATAATGATCAACTTGGAGTTTACGAAAAATTCATGAGTGAGTACTTTGGATTTGATAAAGTTTTACCCATGAATACAGGTGCCGAGGCAGTTGAAACAGCCATAAAATTATGTCGTAAATATGCCTATGAAAAAAGAGGCATTCCTGAAGATAAAGCAACCATTATTGTTTGTGAAAATAATTTTCATGGTCGAACAACCACAATTATTTCTTTTTCAAATGATGAGACTGCAAGAAAAAACTTTGGCCCTTATACGCCTGGTTTTATCAAAATACCATACAATGATGTTGAAGCCTTAGAAAAGGCTATAAAGGAAAATGACCATATTGCTGGTTTTCTAGTAGAGCCAATTCAAGGTGAGGCTGGGGTTTTTGTTCCGGATGAGGGTTATCTTATTAAAACTCAAAAGATTTGCCAGGAAAACAATGTTTTGTTTATTGCAGATGAAGTACAAACAGGGATTGCAAGAACAGGTAGGTTATTAGCTACCTGCGGTAACTGTGATTGTGTTGATAAGAACTGTTCTGGCACACCAGATGTTAAACCTGATGTACTTATTCTTGGAAAAGCCTTAAGTGGAGGTGCTTATCCTGTATCTGCTGTTCTTGCAGATGATCATATCATGGAAGTAATCAAACCAGGAGTCCATGGCTCAACCTTTGGAGGGAACCCAATAGCAGCTGCTGTTGCTATGGAAGCTTTAGAGGTAATCAGAGATGAAAATCTTGCTGAAAACGCCCACAGATTAGGTGAATTATTTAGAAGTGAATTGGAAGCTTTTATCGCTGAAAACGAACTTATTACCTTGGTTCGCGGTAAGGGCCTTTTGAATGCTATTGTTATTGATGATACTGAAGAGAGTGATCTTGCCTGGAATATTTGTGTAAAACTAAAAGACAATGGTTTATTAGCAAAACCAACTCATGGTAATATCATTCGTTTTGCCCCACCTTTGGTTATAAGCGAGGAGCAATTAATGGATTGTGTCAGAATTATTAAAGAAACTATTTCTTCAATGACCTAAATTTATTTTCTTAAACAAATAAAAAAAAGCCCAAATCTTTGAGATGAGGGCTTTTTTACTTTATCAAAAGAATTATTAATATCCTTCCGTTAAATGTTGTAGTTTAACTTTATTCTCAATTCGAATCTTTTTTCCGGCTAAAGAAATATAGCCTTCCTTCTTAAATTCAGATAGTAATCTTATAGTAGATTCAGTAGCAGTACCAATTGCGTTGGCAATTTCTTCCCTTGTCAAGGTCACAGAAATATAACCCTCATTATCAACACCAAATATTCTTTCAAAAAACAAAAGAGATTCTGCCAATCTCTCTCTTACATTTTTTTGTGCCATATTGGCGATAGAAGAATTTGCTTCATCCAGATCTTCAGCTAATGACTTGGTAATTTCCATGGAGAATTCAGAATTATTTTTGAACAACTCAATGATCTCATTTTTTGGAATAAAACAAACATCCATTTCTTCAAGAGCAGTAGCAGTTAAATGAGCTACAGAGTTACTAATCACTGACCTATGCCCTACCAACTCTCCTCTTCTTATAAACCTTACGATCTGCTCTTTTCCATTCGGAGCCAATTTTGTCAGCTTGCATTTACCGTTTCTAAGACAATAAACACCTCTTAGTGATGTTCCTTCGCTAAATATAACTTCTCCCTTCTGAATGTGAAGTGTCGATTTATTCTTGGCGATGGCCTGAAGTTCAACTGCAGAAACTGAACTCAAGGAATTAAGATCTCTAATAACACATTTTTCACATTCTTCTCTCATGGACAAGGTTTTATTTCTTACAAATTTATATAAATTCTGCCACCATTCATTTTTTTATGTAGTTTTTTTATAAGAAATTTGCTCACTTTTCCAAAAAACATATGTCTAAAGATAACTGCTACCACTGCGGTCTTGATTGTAAAGCAGATAAAATTGAATTTGATCAAAAATCTTTTTGTTGTAATGGATGCAAAATAGTTTATGAAATATTAAACCAGCATGAGCTATCTTGCTACTATGATCTTGAATCTTCTCCGGGCTCAATACCTAATGATATTAAAGGAAAATTTGATTACCTTGACAATAAAGATATAGCATCAAAATTAATCGAATTTGATGACCTTGAAACCTCAGTTGCTAATTTCTTTATTCCTAATGTGCATTGCAGTTCTTGTATTTGGATTCTTGAAAACTTAAATAAATTAAATTCAGGGATAAAAGTTGCTTTGGTTAATTTTCCAAAAAAAGAAGTCAGGATAACTTTTAGAAAAAGTGAAATTTCAATAAAAGAGGTCGTTGAGTTGATCTCTTCAATAGGTTATGAACCCTATATAAGTTTAGACAATGCTGAAGTTAGCAACAAAAAAACAGACAGAAAGTTAATTTACCAAGTTGCAGTTGCCGGTTTTGCATTCGGAAATATCATGATGCTCTCTTTTCCAGAATATTTTCAAATGGATGAGTATTGGCTCAATAGGTTCAAACCGTTTTTTAGGGGTCTTATGCTGCTGTTGTCACTTCCGGTCCTTCTTTACTCTGGGAGCGACTATTTAATTTCAGCCTACAAAGGACTTAAACATGGAATTCTTAATATAGATGTCCCGATTTCTCTGGGGATTCTTGTTTTATTTTTTAGAAGTACTTATGAAATCCTTA
>CAYMKR010000148.1:0-6074 GCA_964390865.1 uncultured Flavobacteriaceae bacterium
TAATCGCTTTTGGAGGAGCTGCATTTGGGTTTATAGCCCTTGGAGGTATGGCTGTCGGGTATTTTGCAATTGGTGGATTTGCCATTGGGCAATATGCCACAGGAGGATTTGCCATCGGAAAATACATTCTTACTGCCACTCACAGCGATCCAGAAGTATTTAATTTCATGAATCAATATGCTCCATGGTTGATGAAAAGTTTTGAGAAACTGAATTAAAAAGCAGTTTATCACAGCGTTAATATCAAGTTATTCAATATAATCACCGTTATGAATCTAAAGGAGTCATAACACTATTATGTAAACTTCCCAGATCTCATTCCCTAGCCATTTAATCAATATCGAAATCTTCCTATCGTGCTTTTAGAGAGGATAACCTTCATGTGGACAGATACTACCTTTTCGTCATTACAATGCAGGAAAGAAACATTTTTTTTTTGTAATTATTGGGATTCATGTCTACGGACAAGAAAAGTTAGAAGAAACCGAATATCGTATTAGATGATGCAGGCTATAGCGATTTAGGTCCATTTGGAAGCGAAATAAACACTCCTTCTATTGATGATTTAACTCTCTAAAAATGAAATTCAAGACCTAATACAGGACCTGATAATTGAATACTCAAATTCAAATAGTCACTCTCAAAGTACTGGTCATAGTTGAAGTTTAAAAAATTCCAACCTGTCTCCAAAGCAAATAACTTGCTAAAACGATAAGATGCTTCTACATTCGCATTCAATGACCAATGATTATTGATGCTAAATCCCCCTATATCAATTTTTGTTAAAAAAAACCATCGTCTGTGTTGCACAGGTATTTCCAAACCAATTATGGGTTCAAGCCAGGAGGGGTCTATATCAAGAATGTCTAAATTCTGGCTATAAATCCTCAAATCAATAAACCTTAGTCCCAGATAAGGATAGATTTGTGCTCTAAAATGGGTATCCCTATTCCTCTTTTCAAAGGCTTTATAACCAACCAAACCTCTAAGAATAGTGCCGTCAATTGCTGCAAGAAACTCGATTTTATCAATAATTTGAAATTTGAGATTATTGACAAGAGTTGTATGAAAACCATCAACTCCAAATAACCAATTCTTAGGTTTGAACTCAATATCACCCATTAAATAAGACGCAACACCTAATTCCCCTTGAAGATGGTCAATCACACCAGAACCGCCACCATCCTCTGGTAAATCGTCTTCTGGTAAAGTTGTGATTCCCCCATAAGCAAATGAGCCTTTAAATCCAGGCACCCAAATGGGCACTTTTACCCTCCAGTTTCTTTGATCAATATGATTCAAAAATTCTAATTTAGAAATTTCTTTGGCTATAGAATCTTGGCCATAAAGCATATTGCCAATGGATATTGAAACTAAAAATATAAATAATCTTCTAGAAAGTCCCATATCTAATCAAAATTACTAAATCTTTTGTTATGATCAATTTCCAATAACGTTTCATAAATCAGTTTGATCACATTTTCCACATCATCTCTATGTACCATTTCCACCGTTGTATGAATATACCTTTGGGCTAGTGAGATAAGGATAGAATGAACTCCTCCGTTTGAATAAGCAAAGGCATCCGTAATATAATTGACATACCAGGAAATTTGATCTGCATGTCCTCCTATAACAACTTTGAATTCTGCCTTTGGATTAATCACGCCAACGGCTGTACCATAATTATCGGTGATAAATTCATCGACATAGGCTTTAAATAATCCACCCAGATCTTCTGCCCTTCCGATTCATAACCGGTAGGAGAAGCATTGTTCATATAGCTTTCTACGAATGAGACTTGCTTTAGATAACCACAAATCAAATTAACTGATAACACAAGCATCTATTTGAAATAAAACTTGCTTATTCATTAAAGCACATACCCTATTATTAATTAAAACCAATTTACATGTATAACAAATTACTTTCCCTCGTTTTTATATCATTTTTATCGCTTGGCATTTTTGCCCAGAGTAATCAGGATGAAATAGAACTTATGCAATTTCTTTATGGAATGGAAAAAAGAGATATTGTGACTGAATTCATTGAATTAAGTGAGGTGCAGGAACAGAAATTCTGGACCCTATATGATGCATCTGAAAATCACCGTAACGAATTAGGCAAGAAAAAACTTCGGTTATTACAAAGTTATGTGGATGATTACAGACAGGTCAAGTCTGAGGATGCAGATAATTTTATGAAACAGGTCATTCCCTTGCGTATCAAATCGGGTAAATTAACTGACAACTATTACAAAAAGATCAAAACAAAAACGGATCCCATAGTGGCCATGCAATTTTATCAAATTGAGAATTACCTTGCCGATGCCATCAAAATGGAATTATTGGAAGATATTTATACAACAAAAAAAAATAATGTTTAAAAAAATAGGAATACTAGGTGTCGCCTTTGTTTTGTTCTCGCTTGGACTGAAAGCACAAAAAGTAGAGATTACGCCCCAATACGGTTACCAGTTTGGAGCCAAATACAACTATTATGGAGGTTATACTAAGTTTCAGGATTCTGATCAGTATGGACTCACTTTTGTCATCAACGCTGCTGACGACATCACTATAGAATTTATGTGGGCTCAAAAAAACTCGAAAATAAGTGTGCAGGATGCTATACTTTATCCCAGAAAACTGATTTGACCAATGTATAAGCAAATCACTATCAAATAGGTGCTATCCATATGTTTGCCGACGACCAGGCAAGGCCTTTTCTAGGACTTTTCGCAGGTTGGTCAACCTGGAATCCTGAAGAAGTAAGGTATCAATCTATTACTACCTTTACAATGGGTGTAACAGGAGGTTTGAAATACTTTTTTACTGACCGGATTGGCCTCAGAATTCAGACGCAATTATTATTGCCCATTAATTGGGGTGGTTTTTATCTTGGCAGCGGAGGTTCCTGTCTATATGCCAGTGGAAGCATATTGCAGTTCAACATAACAGGTGGACTAATTATTGGATTAGGAGACTCAAAAATTATTTATACAGTAACCTTTGTCCTGCATTATTTTTTCATGTAGGGCTTTTTTGTTTATATTTACGGAACATAGCATTAATCCCTTTTTTTTATATGAAAAAAAGATTTATATCAATTTTTATCCTTATTTGCACCATAAGTTTTTCAGGCTTTTCCCAGACGGAAAATGATGAAGCGTTATTAGGTTTGCCAGGAGATGATTTAGATCTGTATGCAGTTTTGGATCTATTTCAAAAATCGAAAACAATTGAAGATTTTGAAAAATCTTTAAACAACGAAGAGTTAGGAATTAACAACCTTGATTTGAATAATGACGGTTACGTTGATTTTATTAAAGTAGAAACCCAGAATGATGGAGATGATTTTTTATTCATACTTCAAGACCTCATAAATGAAAAAGAAACTCAGGACATTGCAGTTATATCCGTAGCAAAAGATAAAGAGGGTAATGTGTTTATGCAAATAATAGGTGATACGGATTTATATGGCAAGGATTATATTGTTGAACCAGTTACCAAAGCCAAGGAATCAGTTACATCTAACCCTGGATATGTTGGAAGTGACCCCGTTACTGTAAATGTCCAGGCAACAACGGAAGTGATTGTAGTGGAAGCCGTTCCAGTAGTTCAATATGTTTATTCTCCCTATTATGTGCATTATTATCCAACTTATTATTATGGATATTATCCATATTATTATAGAAGGTGGGCCGTAACTACGGTGGCTATTTATCGTCATAGACATTATCACCACCATCATGGTCATTACCATCATGGAGGTCACCACCATCATAATAACAATGCTAGTCATTACAATAAAAGCACAAGGAATACTTCTAGCACTGTAAATAATAATATTAAAAGTGGAAATTTCAACACTGCTGGAAAAGGGGGTTCAAGTCCTTCAACATCACAAAGTGGACGCTCGTCAAATGCAGCTTCAACATCTAATAAATCGACTTCACCCAGTTCATCGAATAAGTCAGCCTCGTCCGCATCAACGGGATCATCTCGTTCTTCCAGTGGAGGTCGTACAGGTGGAAGTTTTGGAGCTCGAAGACGATAAATATTTAGCCATGTGCTATTACCTTTGAGTCTTTTATATTTTTTACTCAGAAATGAATCCTAATTATTTTTTATTCTTTCTTTCTTCCTTTTGTTTAGCTTTATAGTCATCATACAAGCTCAGTTGATCAGGTGTAAGAATATTTTCCATCCCAACTCGTTGTTCTTTATCTATTTTCTTAAGATTCTTACTGATTTTATTTTTTTTAGGAACTGAAAAGTCTATCTCCTGCATTTTCAAATAATAATTGAACCGACTCTTTTAAGCCTTTTCCAACAATAGGCACCAAGCTTTCCATTTGATCATCAGTTAAAGCGGCTTCAGTTTGAATATCCATCGGAAACGATTAAATGATCTTGACTACTCATTTTTTTGTTCATGATGGATCGAGAGAGGATATTTTCGTGTTCTAATTATGCTAAGAAAATTTAATATATCCTGTTGAAGAACGATTCGTCGATTGCCGTTTTGTGACCTCGATAAAGTTATAGTAATCTTATCTTTGTATTCATTTTCTTAGTATACTATGTCTAAGATCAGGAATTAAATTAGTTTTTTTATAATTCAATAAATAGTCATTTATGGAATCAACATTTATCCTCTTCACTCTTCTTTATTGGTTTTCGTATTAATAGCAAGAGATGCTGTAAAAGTTGCGGCAATTTGAGCTACAGTTGAAGCAGCAAGAGGAAGTGGTGCAAAAAAAAGAAGCTAAAAAAAATGCGAAAGAAGAGAACGAATAAGAAATTAAAGAAAACTAATAATTAACGATTTATTTATGACCACATTTAAAAAAGCTGCTTTCTTATTTTTATTGGCACTTCTAATACCCATTGCCGCGCTTAGAGGACAATATGTGAATACTACGGTCAAAACAAAAAATCAAGCTTATACCGATAGCTTAAAACAGGTAGAATACAATTATACTTTTCCTATCCTTGGCCAAGGAGCCTATAAAAAAGGATTTGACATTCCCTACCCGGCTGGAATTATGGGAAATTATATGTGGCTAAAGCAAAATTTAGTTTTTGAGAATTTACAATTGGGACTTAAAACAGATGAAGTTGACATTCCTTTAACTGACGTTGATTTCGTGCAATTTGGTGAAAACATTAATACTTCCTACTCTATTAATGTAAGGCCTGATTTATGGATATTACCTTTTTTAAACGTATACGGCATCTTTGGTTATGGTGAATCTAACACCGAAGTAAATGTTATTGCACCGATTAATTTATTATCGATAGTTGACCAGAGTTTAAGAACGGCTGGATTTGGCGTTATGGGGGCTGGTGGTGTAGGGCCAGTTTGGTTTTCAATTGATGCTAATTGGACCTGGAGCAAACCTGATTTGCTTGATAAACCTGTGCTGGTAAATGTGTTAGGGCTAAGATTAGGTCATACTTTTAAATTTAAGCATAAACCCGAAAGCAATATTGCCCTATGGGCCGGAGCTATGAGTATGAAAATGAGTTCAGAGACAAGTGGCGAAATAAAACTCATAGATGCCATTCCTCCAGAAGCATGGGAAAGAAAAGATGAAATAGTCCATAATTATTATGATTGGTATAATAATGAGGCAACTCCTGTGCAAAAATTAGCTGCAGATCAAATACTTACTCCTATTGTAGAGAAAATTGACAATGCGGATGGAGAGTCTATCGTTAGATATGCAATGGACAAACAGGTAGAGCAAAAATGGAACGGCACTATAGGCATTCAGTATCAATTAAATAAAAGATGGATGCTACGATCAGAAGTAGGCTTTATTGGCAATCGAAAATCTATTTTAGCATCTCTCAATTATAGATTTTTATTATAAAAACTTCTTCTTACTGAAAAAATAAATTATCTGTTTTCATTAATTCCGAAATTGAAGGAAAAATGTATTGTTGAAAGGTGATTCAAGTGTTCCAGACAAGAATCATTAAAAATAAAAAGTCAGTATTAAATGGAATTGAATAATTCTATTAAGCAAATAGGTTTACTATTTGTATGAGTTTTTTGGTCACCTCTGG
>CAYMKR010000149.1:0-6023 GCA_964390865.1 uncultured Flavobacteriaceae bacterium
GGGCTCGCTTCTCCTTCAATATCAACTCCCAGGATCAGTCCTTTTAAAGAAAAATGTTTTGGGATTTCACGATAGCTCCCTGACACAATGACTGTCTGTTCAATATGGTTGTAAATTTTAGTAGAGCGCTCATACGAACCAGAAGGAATGATATAGGTTAATATACTACAAAACAAAATTATTCCGGAAAGAAAAATAAATACATGCGGAATACTTAGAGTAGAAAGAAACTTTTTCATAAAATGGGTTTTGATGAGGGGGGCTGAATAATGTTATAAGCGTTAATCTCTACAATTTATATTATAATACCCTACAAAATAAATTATCTAGGATGAAACAGTTCTTTTATTGTCCGAACGGCAAGAATTATTGATCCTACCATGAAATGAAGACAGAATCAGAAGTTCTAAATAAAAAAATGGAACAACATTTGAAGGAAGAATCTATGTAAAAATCCTTTTGAAATATGATCCTGAGAAACATTTAAAGTCCTTCTCACAAACGCTACTAGAGGAGATGCAATAGGTCAAAAAACCTCAGTGATGCTGAAATTTTTCATTAGTTCCTAACTGAACCCTAAGGCTTACTGATAACAACACAACTGTGTCTAAATATTGCAACTTTTGCGGATTGGACGGAACTCCTTTGACCCAAGTAACAGTCTATTCTCCAATAAAATACTTGAGCTGAAATGCGACTATTTCACTTTCTTGACCACAATAGGTTGACAGTTTTCATATATTTAGCGTCATCAACCAACCCACATGGTCTCATCCCATTGTTTAGAAAATCTAAACAAATTGAATATCTCAAAGGGATAAGATCCAGCTATTAAGTGTAGCCATAATTATGCTCGACCTTCTTGGTATAAATTAAATTAATTTCGATTTCTTTAATAGCTTTGCGGCTTTTTTTTCTTTTGGAGTTTTAGCAGCTTCTTTTTTAACGTTTTTCTGTGAATCTTTACCTTTTGCCATGATATTATTAGTTAAATGCTTATTTATCTGTTTATATTAGGTTAAAAGTAATAAAAATTCCAATGACCACTAGTACAATTTAACTTATCGCGTATTTTAAATACTATCTGGTTTTACCTGCCCCGCTGGAAGTGGGGTTTTTCTTACTTTTCATCTACCAAAATTACTAAGCGCCATGTTCTGCCGATAAAAGATCAAATACAAAAAAACATTGTCGTTTATTAGAACCTTCTTTATTCCATTTTCAAATTCTCAAATTTTCAAATCGACATGCATTAATTGACTAGCATCAATGGTCAAAATGATTGATATCATAGGATAAAAGGTCATTGATAGCTTTCTTTATACTGCATTTAGAAAGTCACAATGAATCTTAAAGAGTTCTTATCAGAACTTAAAAGGCGGAAAGTCTATAGGGTTTCTATTGCCTATGGCTTTGCTTCTTGGCTGCTGGCGCAAATAGCAGGCCTTATAACGGCTAGTTTTGAAGCCGACCCCTGGGTCATGCAAATGGTCATCGCTATCTTAATGCTGGGATTCCCGGTTACACTAATACTTTCTTGGGTTTTTGACATTGGTCCAGAGGGAATTGAACGTACGCTGCCTAAAGACGCAAATATCCAGGCAGAGAGCGAACCTATTTCAGTGAAGTTGGTCATTGTCAGTCTTGTTTTGATCATTCTGATTGTTATAGGAAGCAGATGGTCTATACAAGAATTTAGTAAAGCCAAAAAAGGAGTCATTCATTCTTTAGCCATATTACCGTTTGATAACTTTACAGGCACTGACTCTTTAGAATATTTTGCGGCCGGAATGCAATCATCCCTCATAGGCGATATGCAAAAAATAAGTGCACTGCGGGTACCTTCAAAAACATCATCCAGTTCTTTTAAAGACACCAAGACCTCTATTCCGGAAATCGCTAATCAATTAAATGTTGATGCAGCGGTTGAAGGTACAATTACATGTATGGGAGAGGATTCTATTTGCATTCAAATCAGATTAATTCGTGTATTCCCAGAAGAGCAGCAACTTTGGGTGCGGGATTACCGCATTGAAAAAGGAGAAATCTTGGATTTTTATAATAAGGTTACCAAACAAATTTCTAAAGAAATTGATATTGTACTAACTCCGAAGGAAGAAAATTTATTGGCTACATCAAGAAAAGTCCATCCGGGAGCTTATGATGCTTATTTAAAAGGGCTCTATTACTGGGAAAAACTAGATGAAAAGTCAGCTAAAAAAGCTTTAGAATATTTTCAACTGGCTGCTGATTTAGATCCGGAATGGGCAGATCCTTATGCAGGACTCGCAAATGCCTGGGGTTTGTTTGGTTTTTTTGGATTTTTACCAAAATCCGTTACCCTTCCAAAAGTATATCCATTACTAAACAAGGCGCTTGAATTGGATCCAAATTCGGCAAAGGCGCATTATGTAGCAGCTACACTTGCAGTCTGGACCGAATGGGATTGGGAGAAGGGCGAAAGGGAATTTTTAAGATCAATTGAATTAGATCCAAACGATGCCTTGACGAGAATGTACTATGCTCATTTATTAATGATTTTACGCAGATCGATTGAAGCAAACCAACAAGCCAATATCGGGCTTGAATTAGATCCGATGAAACCATTAGTTCTAGGACTTTATGGCGTTGTGATCTGGAGTAACAATAATGATAGACAAGCCGCAATTCAGGCTTTTGAGAAATCTCTTTCAATTAATCCAAATGATTTTGCAAGAATAAATTTGAATGATGCACTCATGTACAATGCTTATAAAAATGGAGAATATGAAAAATGGATCGAATCATGGAATAAAAAAGTAGGGAATTTTGGACATTGGAATAATGAGGGCAGAGAAGCGGTTTTAAAAGTTTTTCATGAAAAGGGTCATATCGCAGCCATCGAGGAAATGTTCAGGATGAACAACATCTATGGGGATGGTTGTTATATGAGTGCAGATATAAAAGCAGAAAGATACCTCAAACTCGGAAATATTGACAAAGCAGTAGAATCCTTTGAAAAGGGTTATGAAATCAGAGGAAATTTTATGCCCTATATTTCAACAAAATACCCCTATTATGAGCTATTTAAGGGTAACCCCAGATATGTTGAGGTCCTAAAGAAAATGAACCTACCCCTTCCGAAAAACTAATAAAGAAATAGCCCAACAGTTAGTCATATTACCACAACTAATATGGGGTTAAGTGTTAATTGAGAATAATTTCACTCTTATTTTAAAGCGTCAATGTAAGCCCACCATCCGGCGTCAATGTAGTTCCTGTAATGTAACTCGCGGCATCTGAGCAGAGAAATAAAATGGATTGAGCAATCTCTTCGGGCCTACCAGCGCGCTGAAGATGAACTTTTGGAAGCAGTGCCTGGTCATAAATCTCGTCACCAACTACTCCTCTTAATCGCTGATGCATGGGAGTATCAATAACTCCCGGACATAAAAGATTTACCCTGATTCCCTGTGGAGCCAATTCTGCAGATACGCTTGTGGTAAGGCCTATTAAGGCGTGTTTTGATGAAACATAGGCTGATCCCGTTGGAAAGCCTAGAAATGAATTGACCGAACCAATGTTCACGATGGCCCCACCCTTTCCAAGTTTGATCATCGCTCTGGCCTCATACTTCATGCACAAGAATATTCCTTTAAGATTGATGTTCATCACATTATCCCAATCCTCTTCAGAGAGATCAGTAATCCCGCTCAGTTTCCCTTCAATACCTGCATTGTTTACTGCATAATCAAGGCGTCCGAAAACGTCAATGGCGTGAGCCACCATTTGCTCAACATCTTTTGATTTAGATACATCAGTCTTGATAGCACTCGCCTTACCTCCTCGAGCTTCAATCTCTGACACCAATTCAGCAAGTTCATTTTCCCTTCGAGCCGCTAATACAACATGTGCACCTTTGGCTGCAAAAAGCTGCGCTGTTGCTCTTCCAATTCCACTACTTGCGCCGGTAATCAGTACTATTTTTTCATTCATGTCAGACATCTTGATCTTTCTTTATAGGTTATTGAATTATACAATTTACAAATTAATTTTTAAAAAATAAATTCTGAAAGGCTCCAAATATGCTTTTATTGAGGTTATTAAAAGCCGAAAAAAAGTCATAAATGAAATTTTTAAGTATATCTTTATTCTAGAATTTCTATTCAATGTATCACTAATGTTTTCCATGTTTTTTTGGATCATTTATTTTATAAACCATGAATAAAATCTACACTATACGATGATGGACATTTGTTGTTATTGTAGCACTAAATCAAAGGCTACTGAAAAACTAGACCCCGAAGAATTACAAAAATTAGGAAATAATTGTAATCAGGCTGTATTTCAAAAAGGGGACAAGATCATTATTCAGAATTCGCTCTCATATAATATCGTGTATGTTAAAGAAGGCCTGGTAAAGGTACACACCATGGGTCCTGATAAAGAACAAATTTTAAAAATCATAAAAGCACCTTCATATCTAGGTATTCCAACAACATTTGGTGCAAGAATTAATGAATATTCGGCTACAGCGATTGCTAAAACCAAAGTCTGTTTTATAGAATTCGATGTTTTTAAAAGCTTAATAGAAGAAAACGGACAATTCGCCCTTGAAATCATCACTGATTCATGTGAACGCGAGTTACAGAGTTATAAGAAGTATGTCAATCAGGTTCAAAAACAAGGCCCCGGAAAAATCGCTGAGGCCTTGTTGTTTTTTTCAGAAAAAATATTTGAAAGTCAAAACTTTGTTTTGCCCTTGACAAGAATCGAGTTGGGGGATCTGACCTGTACTTCAAGAGAAACAATATCAAGAATACTTTCTGATTTTTCTAAAAATAACATTATTGATATCAATAAAAGCAACGTTACTATTTTAAATAAGGCACTATTGGAGAATATTTCAAAAACTGGTTGAGGGGGAAAAGTTTTTTATTTCCAACAAGATTTCGCTTGACAATAAATAATTGACAAGAACATTATAGCAACCAAAGTGAGCCCTAATCTACAATATACGTCACAAAAAATTTCTGAAAAAACACCTAAGGAGTTTGCTATGATTCCAAGCAATATCATAAACACAAAAACACTCCAGAGCGCTAATGGGATCAAAACACCCAATCTTGTAAAAAATTCTTTCGTCCTCATAGTAGTAGATTTAAATATAAACACTAATCACTTTTATTTACATATAAAATTACGCCGTAGATACCAATAAAATGAAAAAGTACCCTGTAGGTGTAGCACTCTTTTTTGTGACATAGCTCACTTAAAAACAGGAGAATCCTCCTTATAACAAAAAATCTCGGTGAAACTGAAGTTTTTCTCTTCGAAGTGTGAAGTGAAATAATTCATTATGAAGCAGAAAAAATACTTAAAACTTAGTCCTTAGTAACTGCCTAGCTGGTAAACAGGCTTGAAATCACATTAGGGTCCATCAATTATTTCAATAAACAGTTTGATAGTGTAATTATTGAAATTAATAAGGAATTAAGTGGGAAATAGTTCCTAACAGACCACAACAATTTAAAATAAAGAGCCTTATTTATGGAGATGTAATAGAGTATAAAATCAGCTTAGAAAGAGGAAAGATCCTATATGGGGCATAGCGAGTTTGACTTTTATTAAATGCTTATTCTTAAATCAAATATTCCTAAATATAAAATACTTCTAGTTAAATTGTAACATTTCCACCTCCCTTTACGTATAAGGATATACACGCTAGAACTTTTTACACTAAAATCCCTATTTTTTAATGAGACAACTAAAAATAACGAAGCAGGTTACGAATCGTGAAACTGCGTCTTTAGACAAGTATTTACAAGAGATTGGCAAGGTTGATTTGATTACAGCCGACATGGAAGTTGAATTAGCACAAAAAATTAGAGCAGGAGATCAGATGGCCTTGGAGAAATTAACTAAGGCAAATTTAAGGTTCGTAGTTTCTGTTGCGAAACAATATCAAAATCAAGGTTTGACTTTACCTGATCTTATCAATGAAGGTAATTTGGGATTGATAAAGGCAGCCAAAAGATTTGACG
>CAYMKR010000150.1:0-6006 GCA_964390865.1 uncultured Flavobacteriaceae bacterium
TTACCAAACTTCTTCTAAATGAGATTTTTAAAAAATATTTTTCTTCTTTTATTGGCCATTATTGTTGTTGCATCGATTTATTTATCCACCTTGGATGGAAGCTATGACATAGTCAGAACCAAATCAATAAAGGCTGATCCTCTTGTTGTTTTTAATGATTTGAACGATTATAAAAACTGGAAGGATTGGGGGCCTTGGTATGAAAAAGACTCTACAATCAGGGTGCAATACGCTGACATTACCACAGGAGTTGGAGGCGCATATACTTGGACTTCAGATGTTGAAGGCGGCGGAAGTATGAAAACTATTTCTGTTAAAGAACATGAAAGACTGGACCAGGAAATTATATTTGAGACTCCTTTTGGAGATATGAAGTCTGACGTTTATTGGATTTTGAAGAAGACTAGTGATGGTACAGATTTGACATGGGGAATAAAAGGCGAAATGCCTTTCTTTTCAAGATTTATGGCAAGTGGTATGGAGGAGCAACTTGGACCGATGGAAGAAACTGGTCTGGATTTGTTTAATGAAAATATTCAGCGAAAATTAAAAATATTCACAATTGATTCATTAGGAGTTGTTGACTATAGTGGTGGCTTTTATCTCTATTTATCAACTTCTGCCAAGATTAATAATATGGACCCGAAATTGAAGGAAATGAAGATTGAAATAGGACAGTATGTTTCGAAAAACAACATTCGGATAACTGGTAGTCCGTTTACAGTTTATCATAAATTCGATGAGAACAATGGTACAACTATGTTTTCAGTAGGATACCCAATTGCTGAACGTATTATAACAAATGGTTCAGATATTCTTACTGGATATATGGAAAGGGGAACCTATTCAAAAACAGTACTGAAGGGTTCTTATACCAATTCAAAGCAAGCCTGGGAAAAGGCAAGGTTTGATGCATCAGCCTTAAAGGAATATGTCTTTTTGGAAAACAATGAACCTTTTGAAATCTATATCAACAATCCAATTGACACGCCGAATCCTGCTGATTTGCTTACAGAAATTTATTTGCCTGTAAAATCAGTTAATGATAATTCTAAGTTTTTGAGTCCTCTAGATAAAAATTAAATTAACAACATTCTATTTTACGAACTGATTTGATCATATCTAAAACATGTTTTTATATGGTCGTTGACCATGCCAATGGCTTGCATGTAGGCATAAATAACTGTAGATCCAACGAACTTGAAACCTTGTTTTTTGAGCTCTTTTGATATGGTATCAGATAAATTAGTTGTCGCAGGAACTTGGTTCATTTGCTCTCGTTTATTTTGAATTGGATTCCCATTGGTGAAATTCCAGAAATAGGTTGAGAAACTTCCATACTCTTTTTGAAGGAGCATGAATAGTTTTGCATTATTGATAGTGGCTTTAATTTTTAATTTATTCCTTATGATACCTTTATCCAACAATAATTCTTCGTATTTATCATCATCATATTCAGCAATTTTTTCATAATCAAAATTATCAAAAGCCATTCTGAAATTTTCACGTTTTCTTAAAATAGTAATCCAGCTCAAACCAGCTTGAAAAGTTTCGAGTACTAAGAACTCAAATAATAGCTTGTCGTCAAACACAGGAACTCCCCATTCATTGTCATGATAACTCATATATAGAGCATCATCTCCACACCAATCACATCTTGATTTATCCATATAATTATTTTATAAAGAACTAAGATAAATGCTTTTCGTTAAAATCGGGTAAACGAAATTATTTTCTCTTATTTTTGATCAAATTGTTTTAATGAGAAATCTAAAAAAGGATTTATTTGAAGCCTGTATTGTATTTGTAAATAAGAAACTGATGAATATCGAAGAGATCATGCAGGCAAATCAAATAGCACTTGAAAATGAATCAAAAAGTTCAGCAGGTGATAAGCACGAAACAGGAAGAGCCATGTTGCACCTTGAAATGGAAAAAGCCTCTCAACAATTCGAGGTGGTAACTAGTATGAAAGATGTTCTGAAGAGAATCAATCTTAAAACGACTTCAGACCATGCCAGATTAGGCAGTCTTGTTAACACAAATCAAGGTTGTTATTTTCTTTCTATCAGCGCGGGACAAGTCAATATAGACGATAAGCAGTACTTTGCAGTGTCTTCTTCTTCGCCAATAGGCGCTTTATTATTAGGAAAAACCAAAGGTTCTCAAATGATGCTGGGTGATAAAATGATAACTATTCTTTCTATAGAATAGATTCAATTTGCGCGTATAAAGTACTAATTCTTTACAGCCGAATTGGGGTCCATAATATCCATATTAAAAAGAGTAAAACTAAAGATATCTGCATATTGATCGATAGTTTTTGAAACTGGAGTTCCGGCACCATGACCTGCTTGCATTTCTATCCTTATCAATACTGGCTTTTCTCCTTGCTGTTTGTCTTGTAACTCTGCAGCAAATTTAAATGAATGCGCAGGAACAACTCTATCATCATGATCTCCCGTGGTAATCAATGTTGCTGGGTATGAGGTTCGTTTTTTTACATTGTGCACTGGAGAGTAATTATATAAATATTTAAACATATCCTCACTCTGCTCTGATGTTCCATAGTCATACGCCCAACCAGCCCCTGCTGTAAAAGTGTGGTATCTAAGCATGTCCAAAACACTCACCGCTGGAAGTGCCACTCGCATAAGATCTGGTCTTTGAGTCATTGTTGCTCCTACCAGAAGACCTCCATTAGATCCGCCTCTGATAGCAAGATATTTACTTGAAGTATATTTTTCTTGAATAAGGTATTCTGCCGCAGCGATAAAATCATCAAATACATTTTGCTTTTTTAACTGAGTTCCTGCATCGTGCCAGTCTTTGCCATATTCACCTCCACCTCTTAGATTAGCCACTGCATAAACACCACCCATTTCAAGCCAGGTTGCATTTACGATGCTGAAAGATGGCGTAAGACTGATGTTGAAACCTCCATAACCATATAAAATTGTAGGATTGTTTCCATCCAAAGTCGTTCCCTTCTTATAGGTGATTATCATAGGCACTTTGGTTCCGTCTTTGGAAGTATAGAAAACTTGTTTTGATTCATAATTATTTGAGTCAAATCCAACTTTTGGTTTTTTGAACAATTTTGAGGCCCCATTCGATGGATCAAATTCAAAAATAGACGAAGGACTCACATAGTTTGTAAAAGAATAATAGAGCTTTTTATCCTTCATTTTTCCGCTGAAACCAGCGCTGCTACCTATGCCAGGCAACTCAATTTCTCTAACCTGCTTTCCTTTGAGGTCATATTGATACACCTTTGAAATGGCATCAATCATATATTCGGCAAAGAAATAACCAGCTCCATTCGATATGCTCAATACATTTTTTGTTTCGGGAATAAAATCTTCCCATTTTTCAATTTGAGGTTCTTTTAAACTGAAGGTGACTACCTTTTTATTAGGCGCATTAAGATTTGTAGATACATAGATGGTTTCTCCTTTACTATGAATCACAGAATGATCATTTTCAAAATTAGCTATAACACTAATTAATTCATTTTTTGAATTACCCAAATCTTTGATATAAAGCTCGTTTCCTGAAGTGGAATTTCCAGCATTGATAACAAGATACTTTTCGTCTTCAGTCACATATCCAAATACATACCTTCGTTTGGAATCGAGTCCGAAAACTACTTCATCATCATCTTGTGATGTTCCAAGCTTGTGGTAATAAAGTTTGTGTTGGTCGGTTTTGGCAGATAATTCACTGCCATCGGGTTTGTCGTAACTAGAATAATAAAACCCTTCATTTTTATACCATGAAAGACCACTAAATTTCACATCTTGAATCGTATCTTCTATAATCTCTTTACTAAGTGAATCTATAACAATAACTTTTCTCCAATCTGATCCGCCTTCAGAAATAGAATAGGCAAGCTTACTTCCGTCCTTGGTAAATGATACAGCACTTAAAGATGTAGTACCATCTTTTGAAAAAGTGTTGGGGTCAAGAAATACTTCAGCTTCCTGGTTCTCCTTTTGTCTGTATAGTACATATTGATTTTGTAAGCCATTATTTTTATAGAAATAATCAAATTCGCCATGACTGGTAGGCGCACTATATTTTTCATAATTCCATAACTTGGTCATCCTTTCTTTAATCTGATCTCGATAAGGGATTTGACTCATATAATTTTGGGTGACTGAATTTTGAGATTTCACCCAATTTTCAGTCTCTTCTGAACGATCATCTTCAAGCCATCTATAGGGATCCGGAACATCGTTTCCAAAATAATTATCAATGGTTTTTCCCTTGGTAGTTTCTGGATAAGTCACAGGTGTACTGGTTTGCTAAGCATGTAAATTGCCAATGGATATAGCCATCGAAATACATGAGATTAATGGAATTCTATTGATCAACTAAAGAAATATCAGAAGATTTTAATTTACCGCATTGACCGCACCAATTTTCCCAGGGAGTAATTGTTTTAAGGTCGCTTCGATTCCATTTTTCAAAGTAATGGTTGATGAAGGGCAACCATTACAGGCTCCTTGTAATAAAACATTTACTTCTTTAGTATCTGGTACATAAGAAAGGAATTGAATATTTCCTCCATCTCCAGCAACTGCAGGTTTGATATATTCTTCTAAAACAGCAATAATTTCTTTAGAAATGTCGTCATCAGTAGCTGTAAATTTCACATCATTTTGTTGCTCCTCTTTAACTTTTGGGGCATATCCTTCAGATACGATTCGCCTATCACTTTGAAGATATTCTTTTAGAAAATCTCTAAGGCTATTGTTCACTTCAAACCATTCCATATCGCTTGACTTTTGAATCGAAACATAATTATCTGAAATAAAAACTTCTTTTACAAATGGAAATCCAAATAGTTCATAGGCAAGAGGAACATCATGTGCATCTGCCTGGTCGCTTAATTCAATATGTTGATTACTCAATAACTTATTAGTAACAAATTTTTGAACGTTTGGGTTAGGCGTACTTTCAGCATAGACCTCTACAAGTTGTTCAGATTTATCCTCTGAAAACAGCGAGTCGTTTTGTTCTAAATATATTTCAAGAATCTCTTTTAGTTCTTTTTCTACTTCTTTCCATTCAAGGATCTCAAACTTTTCTAAGGCAATAAAATTAGCAGTTATAAAAACCTTTTTTACAAAAGGTAAATGAAATAACTGTTGTACCAAAGCCGAGTTCTTAGCATCATCAATTGAATTGTATTCGTAACTGCTTTCAGTTAGCATTTTATTTGCAATAAACTTAATGATTGCAGGATTGGATGTGTATTCTACTTTAATTTTTGACATATCTATTTTGAATCTAATTGCAAATTTACGAAAGTATTTTTTCTTACTTTTGATGTATATGTTAAATCGATCAAAAAAAGAAATATGATTTTACGGGAAGTCAATGGAAAGAAGCCAGTCACAGGCAAAGATTGTTTTTTTGCAGAAAATTCAGTCGTTGTGGGTGAAGTTATAATGGGCGACCAATGCAGTGTTTGGTATAATGCAGTTATAAGAGGAGACGTTCATTTTATTAAAATGGGAAATAAAGTAAATGTGCAGGATGGAGCAGTGATTCATGCGACTTATAAGAAATCGCCGACAACCATTGGAAATAATGTTTCTATCGGACACAATGCCTTAGTTCATGGTTGTACAATTCACGACAATGTACTTATAGGTATGGGTGCTATTATTATGGATGATTGCATTATTGAAAGTAACAGTATCATAGCCGCTGGTGCTGTAGTTACCAAAGGTAGTTTGGTGCCTTCCGGCTCTGTATTTGCTGGAATGCCAGCAAAAAAAATAAAAGACATTAATCAGGAACTAATATCGGGAGAGATAGATCGAATCGCGAATAATTATATTAAATACGCGAGTTGGTATAAATAAAGAAGGTAAACCAATGAGACCTTTAATAAAGGGCAAAAAAAAACATCCTAGAAGCAAGGATGTTTTTTTTTAAGTAAATTCTTTTTATTGAATTCCAAGTTTAGTTTTAACAGTAGGCATTAGATCTTCA
>CAYMKR010000151.1:0-5974 GCA_964390865.1 uncultured Flavobacteriaceae bacterium
CTTAATTTGGTTAAAAAGTATAGAGCTGAAAACAAAAATATTCATTTAAAGCATTTAAGTGAAGAATGTAAGGCCTTGCTGTATAAATCAGATCCAATATTTCATGAGGTGATTATTAATGATATTGATGATCCTAGGTATCACTTGGCTGCAAATCCTGAAGAGTTCCCAAAAAGTTTATCTGAATACCACTTATAGGAATTCTAAGTGTTTACTTTATAACTTAACGGATTTAGGGACTAGCATAGACACATCACCGTGATTCACAATGATGTCTCTTACAATACTTGAACTGATATAAGAAGTATCTGCGCTGGTCAATAAGAAAATAGTTTCTATGTCAGACATTTTCCTGTTTGTTTGAGCAATAGCTTTTTCAAATTCAAAATCAGCTGGATTTCGAAGCCCTCTTAGAATAAATTGACTATTAACTTTTTTACAATAATCAATTGTCAATCCCTGATAGGTGTCAACGACTACCTTAGGCTGATTAACATATGTTTTTTCAATAAAGCCACGGCGCTCGTCCAGGCTAAACATATATTTTTTAGAAGAGTTTGTACCTATGGCAATAATAATCTCATCGAAAAGAGGAATTGCTCTATCAATGATGTCGGTATGACCAAGGGTCAGAGGATCAAAGGATCCCGGGAAAACAGCTCTTTTTTTCATGTTATTTTATTTTTAACCCTATTAATTTATTAGAATAGTACTTTCAAAAAGTGCCGCTAATGAGATACCGGCTTCTTTAGCCTGTTTTGGTATTATACTCTCAGTTGACAACCCGGGGACCATATTTAATTCTATAAGGTAAGCTTGGTCACCAACGAAAATAAAATCTGCTCTGGATAGGCCTTTAAGCCCCATGGTTTTATAGATCTTAGCTGCCATTTCAGTAACGTTTCTTTTTTGAACTTCTGATATTCTGGCAGGAGTGATTTCATTTGATTGCCCCATGTATTTGGCCTCATAATCAAAAAAGTCATTGTCCGTATCGATTTCAGTGATGGGTAAAACCCTTATTTTTCCTTCCCAGGTGATGACTCCTGCAGAAACTTCTATGCCATCTAGAAATTGTTCAATAAGAATTTCATGGTCTTCGCGAAAAGCCTTTTCAAGGGCTGGGATCAACTCTTCTTCTCGATATACTTTACTAATGCCAAAACTGGATCCGGCCCGATTGGGTTTGATAAAGCATGGCAGACCAAGCTTTTGTTCTATTTCTTCGATAGAGATATCGTCTCCTCGGTTTAAATAAATAGAAGAGGCGCTTTTTATTCCATAAGGTTTTAATAGGCTGAGACAGTCTCTTTTGTTAAAGGCGACTGCCATTTGATAGAAGGGTGCAGAAGAATGCTGAAGTCCTAAGAGATCAAAATATGCAAGAAGGGTTCCGTCTTCTCCAGGATGACCGTGTATTGCGTTAAATATAAAATCGAATTTAATTTTATAACCATTAACTGTGGTTGTAAAATCAGCCATATTCATGGGATGTTCTTGTTCATTTTCATCCTGATAAACCCATTTATCTTTAAATATAAGTATACGATAAAGATCATATTTTGCTTTATCGAGATTTTTATAGACAACATTTCCACTTTGAATAGAGATGTCAGCTTCGGAGGAATATCCTCCCATTATTATGGCGATATTTTTTTTCATTAATGCTATTTATAGGGCCTTGCAAATTGTACGAACAAACTTACAAAAAAGACTTTAAATGACTCATTATGCCCTAATTTGTTATCAATATTTAAAGTATATTTGACAAATTTTATTTGACAAATGAATTTATTGCAGTACCTGAAAAGTAAGGAATTTTTAAGGACAATTATCCTAGTGATCGCGATTTCACTGATATTCTTGTTTGGATTGTTTAAATGGTTGCATCACCATACCAAGCATGATGAGAAAATTGAAGTTCCAAATCTAGAAATGTTGAGTCTCGATGAAACTGAAAAAATTCTTGAACAATACAAACTGAACTATGTTGTAATGGATTCAGCAAGTTTTAATCCCAAATTTCCTGCTAAATCTGTCATTGAGCAAAACCCAATACCCGGAGATTTCGTAAAACAAAACAGAAAAATTTACCTGACATTAAATCCGTCTAACTATAGAAAGATAACCATCCCAAATGTACTGGATCAAACCAAACGACAGGTGGTCATTCAATTGAAATCACTTGGGTTTAGAATAGGGAAGGAAAGGTATATTAAAGATTTAGGTAGAGATGTAGTTCGAAAACTTGAAATTAAAAGCAAGGAAGTTAAACCAGGCGAAAAGTTGCCAAAAAATACTGTGATTGATCTGGTGTTAGGCGATGGTCTTGTAAAGCGGGATTCAATTAATTAATAAGATCAAACTACTAAATTAATTATTTCAATGAAAGAGCAAGAAGAACATATCAATACTGATGATGATCTATACGAACATTTTAAGTTCGTTGCAAGTGAAGGTCAGGAACCTTTAAGGGTGGATAAGTTTCTGATGAACTTTATTGAAAACTCCACCAGAAATAAAATCCAGCAAGCTGTTAAAGCCGGTAATGTACTGGTTAATCAGGCAGTTGTAAAAGCTAATTACAAAGTAAAACCTAAGGATGTTGTCAGGGTTGTTCTTGCGCATCCACCACATGAAAATTTATTGGTTGCAGAGGATATTCCTTTAGACATTGTTCATGAAGATGAATCCGTCATAGTTGTAAACAAAGCTGCAGGAATGGTAGTTCACCCAGGACATGGAAATTACAGCGGGACCTTGGTCAATGGTCTTATTTATCATTTTGAGCATTTGCCTAAGAACAGTTCTGACAGACCAGGGCTAGTTCATAGGATAGATAAGGACACGAGCGGCTTGCTTGTAGTTGCAAAAACTGAATTTGCCATGGCGAATCTAGCCAAGCAGTTTTATGACAGAACTACTGAGAGATTATATCTCGCCCTTGTTTGGGGAAGCGTTGAAGAAGATGAAGGTACGATTACCGGCAATGTTGGAAGAAGTTTGAAAAACAGACTGCAAATGAGTGTTTTTCCTGATGGTGATTTCGGGAAACACGCGGTTACTCACTACAAGGTTTTGGAACGATTTAGTTATGTGACCTTGGTTGAGTGCAAATTAGAAACTGGAAGAACGCATCAGATCAGGGCTCATTTTAGATATTTGGGTCATCCTTTGTTTAATGATGAACGATATGGAGGTAATAAAGTTTTAAAAGGAACCACTTACACGAAATACAAGCAATTCGTAGACAATTGTTTTAAAATACTACCAAGACAAGCTTTGCATGCAAAAACACTAGGGTTCGTGCATCCAGAATCTAAAGAACAATTGTTTTTCAATTCAGAATTGCCAGATGACATGAGAAACTGTCTTGAAAAATGGAGAAATTATACAGTACATCAAAACGATAATTGATCTTATTTTAAAAATTATATCCAATGAAAATTGTCATATCCCCTGCCAAGTCACTTAATTTTGAAACAGAAGCACCTACGAGTGAGCTAAGCCAGCCAACTTTTTTGAAGGAGGCAGAAAGACTGAATAACATCTTAAAAAAGAAATCTGCAAGATCTTTATCTAAATTGATGTCAATTTCACCAGCATTAGGGCAACTTAACTATGAAAGAAATCAGAATTGGGAGTTGCCATTTAATCAGGAAAATTCCAAACAAGCTATTTATGCGTTTGCAGGAGAAGTTTATAGAGGCTTAGATGTAACAAGTTTGCCTTTTGAGGATTTATCTTTTTTACAAGAAAATCTTAGGATACTTTCAGGACAATATGGCATTTTGAAGCCACTTGATTTGATGCAGGCCTATAGATTAGAAATGAGTACGCGTCTAAAAGTAGGTGTCAAACCAAATTTATATAAATTTTGGAACACCAAAATTACCCAATCCCTTAATGATGAATTAGAAGAAGGAGAACTTTTCGTGAATCTTGCAAGTAATGAATACTTCAAGGTGTTGCAGCCAAAATTATTAAAAGCACCTGTTATTACGCCCATATTCAAGGAGTTTAAAAATGGAGAATACAAGATAGTAATGACTTTTGCTAAGTTAGCAAGAGGACTTATGGTCCGTTATATCGTTGAACATAAAATTGACAGCATAGACGGACTAAAAGGATTTAATGTGAATGGCTATGCATTTGATGAAAATTTATCGACAGATACTGATCTGGTCTTCACGAGATAAAACTATATTTTAATGCTAACAGGGTTACTGAGGTCATTGTTCTTACTTACTGCAATGATTAAAATACTTTTTCCGGATTGAATTTTTTTCTTGGAGAGGATGAGACTTGATTCGCCTGTAATGTTAATTAGATTTGAATTACTGTAAATGTTGTGAGTCTCGTTTTCGTGAAAAAGATAAATTAAGAATTTAACTGCCTGGTATTCTATGTGGTCAGGCATCACTTCCCATTTTAATTGATACTGTTTGTTTTTTAACTTGGTTAATCTTATATTTTTAACTGGTTGTGGTGTGAATTTCTTTTTTTTATTGACAATCGGCTGAAGTATTGGGTTTTGAAAGTGTTTTTTTTCTAGGTTTTGACTTATTTTAAGAGGGTTGTTCAGAAATGATTTGGCACTAAAAAAAACACTGCCGTCTACTTGAGATATACTATTGTTAAAATCGAGTTGAGCTTCGATTTGGGTCGGACTCTGAACGTTCCAGGCGGGTGCTTCATCCTTTCCTCCAAGCCTATAAAGAGCATGTCCTATATATAGATTAGTTCCAAACGAGTTGTCAGCCCACCATTGAACAATAGTTTTATAATCAACCTTGTCATGACCAATATGCCAATAAGCTTGAGGGAGCACATAGTCAAGCCATCCATTTTTCATCCAAAGTAGGATGTCAGCATATAAATGATCATAATTAGTTTGGCCCGCATCAGTATTAGAACCCCTCTTGTCATCTATGTTATTCCGCCAAACTCCGAAGGGACTAATTCCGAATTGTACCCAGGGTTTTGTTGACTTAATTGTATGGTGCAATTCTTGAATAATAGTATTCACGTTAGCCCGTCGCCAGTTGTCCAACTGATCAGGGTAAAGGTCACCCCCAAAGGCTTTAAAACTTCTTTGATCATCAAAGTTCTGACCATTGATTTTATATGGATAAAAATAATCATCAAAGTGAATGGCATCTATATCATAGTTAAGTACGATGTCAGAAACAACCTTATTTGTATAGGCCCTGACCTCAGGGGAACCCGGGTCGAAATATTTATTCTTCCCGTAATTGATAAACCATTCTGGTTTTTCATAAGTGAGAGGAAATGGGTTTGAACGGTATTCCATGTAATTTACGACGGCCCTATAGGGGTTCAGCCAGGCGTGAAATTCCATACCTCTTTTATGCGTTTCGGAGATGATAAAGGCTAATGGATCATAATATGGGTTAGGGGCTTTATCATTTGTCCCGGACAGATAAAATGACCAAGGTTCATATTTCGAATTATAAAAAGCATCTCCAGCTGGTCGTATTTGAAACACCACGGCGTTAAAATTCATTCCCTTAAAAAGATTCAATAAGTTTATGATTTCCTTTTTTTGTTGCTCTGAACTAAGATTCTTAGAACTAGGCCAATCAATATTCCCAACTGTTGCTATCCACACACCTCTGAATTCTCTTGGCAAAGATTCTTGGGAATGAACACGATTAATTTGAATAAGTAAAACGAGAATAAATAAAATGAATCTCACTGAGTTGTGGCTTATGGATTTGTTATTCAAAAGTAAGTTCTTCTATTGCAAATCCAAAAACATTCTGCGAATAATCTATTAGAATGGTTAATATATTTTGTTAACCTGACTTTAAATTATGTCAGTATGTCATTAATTAATGTCAAAACGTGACATTTTTCTGAAAATTCGGCAATGGCATAATGATTGAATATACAGCAACAGTTATTAAAATGAAAGTTGATAAAAATTAAAATATAATATTATGAGTAAGAT
>CAYMKR010000152.1:0-5907 GCA_964390865.1 uncultured Flavobacteriaceae bacterium
CTTTTAATGCTGACTTTAAAGCAGATTTAGACAAGAAGCTTCCACAAATAAAAGTTGTGCCTCAGGACTTTGGCAGGGTTTTACTCAATTTGATAAACAATGCTTTTTTTGCAGTTGATGAAAAATCAAAAACTGAGGATAAAGACTTTAAGCCATCTGTCATCGTAAAGACCAAACTTGAAAATAATAAGGCATACATATCTGTATCGGATAATGGGTCAGGAATCCCGGATAAAGTCAAGGAAAAAATATTCCAACCTTTTTTTACAACCAAACCCGCAGGGAAAGGAACTGGACTAGGGCTTTCACTAAGTTACGATATTGTAAAAGCTCATGGAGGCGACTTGATGCTTAAAAGTAAAAAAGGGGAACACACCGAGTTTATAATAGTTTTGAATATAAAATAAAAAACTAAATATTGAAAAATCTACGTAAAATTAAAGCTGTATTCAAGAATTGGAAATTACTTTTCTTAGTGATGTCATGTCCTTATTTTTTATGTGGGCAGAACGTGGAAATTAGAAATATAAATTTTTCAAGAGGCCGCACCCTTTCCATGATTACGGATATGGACCAGGATGATCTTGGTTATATCTGGATGAGCACATTTAGTGACGGTTTGCTGCGATATGATGGTAATTCATTGGAGGTAATAAGATTTGAAAATTCATCTATAGGTTCGGTAATTTTAGAAACTGTGCACGTTGATGCATCAGGTAAAGTTTGGATAGGTGGCAGAGAAAATGGGCTCTATATGGTAGATCCACTAACTAAAGAACAAACCCATTATGTGCATAATATCGATGACGAGTTCAGCCTTGGAAATAACTCAGTTAGGGCTATTCTTGAAGATAGTAAAGGAACTTTTTGGATTGGCACCTCCAAGGGTCTGGATACCCTGGATCGTTCAACAGGAAAATTTTATAGGGTGAATGGAAATATGAAGGCTTCTGATAGACTGAAAGAGGAGCATGTAAGAACAATATATGAAGACAGTCAGCATACAACTTGGATCGGTTGTGGTGATGCCACCTCGCCAAGTGATGACCCAGAGCTTGGAGGACTTTATAAAATTGATACAAAGTCAAAAAAAATTGTCAAATATTCAGCTGCACCTGAAGATCCTGATAGTTTGATCAATCGAAATGTAAGGGCCGTTTTTGAAGATAGTAGAGGTGTTTTTTGGGTAGGAACTGGAGGAGACGGACTGCATACCTTCGACCGTAAAAGTGATAAGTTTACAAGATACCCATATAAGCCTGAAAACCCTTTGGGTTTGAGCAGACCTAGTCATGATCCAGAATATATTGCTGATCATATAACTTTTATTAATGAAGATGCACAAGGCTTTATCTGGATCGGTACCTTGGATCGAGGGCTCAATCAATATGACCCCGAGAAAGATCAAATAACTTTTTATGGACCCGAACAGCTGGGAGATTCTTATTTAAACAGAACAGATCATTGGGCAAGTTTAAGAACGAATGATGGAAGTCTATGGATTTCAGATGCCTGGCCGAATAATTCCGAAGCAAACCAACGTCTGCTTCAAATCAGTACAGGGCTCAATAATCGCAGTTTCTATAATCCTTTGGATGCATATGTATTATGGTTGGAAACAGATCACAACAGTACCATTTGGATAGGAACGAATCTCGGATTATATCGAAGAAATGCAGATGGTACCCATAGTTTCTTTAAGATAAATGACCTGGAGTATGAAACGGATAAGGACGCTGTTTTTTACATTACTTCAGGGCCTAAGGATGTTTTATATCTTGCAACTGGAGAAGGAATCTTAACCTTTGATACAAAACTTGAACAATTTAGCCGCATTAAATCAGAGCATGACTTTACTTTTGGTTTCCATTATGATCCTGAAGGGATTTTGTGGGCAGTTTCTCCGGAAGGATTTGATAAAATAGATTTGTCTACTGAAGAAGTCACCCATTTACATGGTGACACAAATGCTCCAGAAATTTTAGCTTCGAATCAGGTTAATTGGATCATAGAAGGTGATCAAGGTTATCTCTGGATAGCGACCGATCAAGGACTCCTAAAGTATGATAAGAATTTAATGTCTTCTAAAATGATTCTGGAAAATGAAAGATTCAGAACGATGTCAATTGATAGAGAAGGCATATTATGGGCCGTCGGTGCATATAGTCTTTTTAAATTAGATACGAAAGATAATTCATTTTCGGAGATTAAAGATGCAACGCAATTGATCGACAATGAGAATTTTGCTAATGTTGGTATGAAACTTTCCGATAATGGAACCTTATGGTTGCAAAAACATAATGGACTCGTTAACTATAATCCTACAACAGGTATCGCTGCATTACGCGGTGCAAGTTGGATTGATCCTAGTTTGGTTCTTAGACAAATGAGCCTTAATTATACCAGCAATAATGAAATTTTAATTGGAGCGGGATTAGGCTATTTTTTATTCCATGAGGAAATACTTAATCAAGAGCAATTATCTCCAACGCCATTTCTTTCTAACCTTAAAACTACCGATCGGAATATTGCATTAAATGTTAGTGCTAATAGCGAAGAAAGAGAACCGATTAATCTTTCAAGTTCTGAGAATGATATTGCCTTTAGCTTTGGTAACGTTGATCTAAATTCTTTTGATTTGGAAGAGAACTTACAATATAAATTAGAGAATTTTGACTCCGAATGGAGATCAGCTCGTAATGCTCAAAAAGTTAATTTTTATGGTTTACCACCAGGGAGTTATGTATTTAAGGTCCGGGCAGCAAACAGGTATGGATTGATCTCAGAAGTACAACAAGCTATTAGTATTAGCGCCCCATGGTACCAAACCGTTTGGGCGTATTTAGTTTATATACTGATTTTTGGTGGATTGATTTATGCTTTTGATAGGTTTATGAGAGATAGGCTGATCCAGAGGGAAAAGGAGAAGTCTATTAGGAAGGAACTGCAACAAGCCAAAGAAATTGAAAAAGCATATACCGAATTAAAAGCGACTCAATCGCAACTCATACAATCAGAAAAAATGGCCAGTTTAGGTGAGCTCACGGCAGGTATTGCCCACGAGATTCAGAATCCTTTAAACTTCGTTAATAATTTTTCACAAGTGAGTCAGGAACTGATGCTGGAAATGCATGAGGAACTTGAGAAGGGTGATCTTACTTCAGCATTGGAATTAGGAAATGATATTGAACAAAATCTTGAAAAGATCAACCATCACGGACAGCGTGCGAGCGAAATAGTAAAAGGCATGCTTCAGCACAGCCGAAGCAGTAATGGAAAAAAGGAACTTACGAATATCAATACTTTGGCCGATGAATATTTGCGTTTAGCCTATCATGGATTAAGAGCCAAGGATAAATCATTCAATGCCACTATCAAAACCGATTTTGATGAAAGTATTGGAGAGATAAATATTGTCTCTCAAGATATTGGACGTGTAATTCTTAATTTAATCACCAATGCATTTTATGTGGTCGATGAAAAAAAGAAGTTGAACCTTGAGAATTACAAACCAACAGTTTCGGTACATACAGAAAAGTTAACTGATTCTATTGAAATATCAGTAAGGGACAATGGCAACGGGATTCCGAAAAAAGTACTGGACAAGATCTTTCAACCCTTTTTCACTACCAAACCTGCAGGTGAAGGAACCGGGCTTGGACTTTCACTTAGTTACGATATTGTAAAGGCGCACGGAGGAGAATTGAAAGTTGAAACGAAAGAAGGAGAAGGAACTGAGTTCATAATTCATTTACAATTAAAAAAAACGAATAAATGAAAGGAAAGTCAATTAATGGAAAATCAATAGAAGAAGTTAAATCTGGATTGAAAGCTAGCATGACAGATGGCTTTAAGCCGACTTTGGCTTTTGTTTTTTTATCTACCAATCAGGATTGGAAGACCATTTGCCATATCCTCGATAAAGAAGGTATTACCATATTTGGTGCCACCACAGCTGGTGAATTTACAGATAGTGGCGTATTTGACGGGGCGTCAGCCATATTGCTATTAGACATGGATCCTGCATATTTTACCCTTGCTTTTGAGGATATTGGTACCAAGTCTGTAAGCGAAACAGCCGAAATTATGGGCGAAGTTGGTATTCAAGCTTTTACCAATCCAGCTTTTATTATCTCTGGATCACATCTGGAGACTCCTGGTGAAGCTATACTGCAAGGCTTAGTTGAAGTAGTCGGTGAAGAGGCAACTATTATTGGAGGAATGGCAGGAGAGGCCACACTCAATCAAGGAGAGGCTGCAACGTTTACCAATAATCAGTATAGCCGCAGAGGTCTGATGGCCCTCATCTTAGATCATGATAAAATTGATTTACAAGGTTTAGCAGTTTCAGGTTGGAAACCGGTCGGGACCATGAAAACGGTAACTGCAAGTGAGGGCAATTGGATTATTTCCATCGACGATCAACCGGCTCTAGACGTACTTTCCAAATTTATGGGCGTAAAAATCGATCTGGATAATGAAGCTGATGTTTTCCAACAAATTGCGCAACACTTTCCATTGCAAGTCCAGCAGGATGTAGGTGGCCCGATCATGAAACCACCTTTGTTATTTAACCGTGACACCAAAGCAGTTATGTTGTCAGGTTCTGCCCCCACTAATTCAAAGATTTATTTTTCCTTACCTCCTGATTTTGATATCATCGAAAAGGTAATTGAAAGTGCGGAAAATGTAAAATCTACTACCTTCCCAAATGCAGATGCGCTGGTAATTTTTTCATGTGTAGGTAGATTAGCAACTTTGGGTCCTTTAATAAATCAAGAGATAAAAGGAATTCAGGATATTTGGAATGTTCCGATGGCTGGCTTTTTTACCTTTGGTGAATTCGGCAGCGTAAAGGGTGGTGCTCCTAAGTTTCACGGGACAACGGTAAGTTGGGTGGCATTAAAAGAAAAATAAAAAATATAAACGAGCATGTTAAAAAATTTATCAACTAGGGAAATGATTATTAGCGAACAGCATGTGACCTTTAAAAAACAATAAGCACAAACACATGAAAGCAAAATCAGTTAATGGAAAGTCAACCGAAGAAATTAAAGTTGCTTTGAAAGATAGCATGTCAGACGGTTTTAAGCCTACACTGGCCATTGTATTTAGTTCCAAAATCCAGGACTGGAAGGCAATCAGGAAGTTGCTAACAGTAAAAGATATCTCTATTTATGGTTGTACAACCCACGGCGAATTCATAGATGAAGAACCCGAAAAAGGATCTGTTGCCATGTTACTTTTAGAGCTCAACAAAGATTTTTTTCAAATTTACTTTGAAGAATATCCAAATAAAAACTATCGCGAAGTTGCCGCAACCATTGCCAAAAAGGCAAAGGAAAAATTCGAAAAACCAGCCTTCATCATAGGATTGAGCGATCCCTCCGTGGACGGTGAAGAAATCCTGCAAGGAGTGGAAGATATAGCCGGAAATGAAGTAAACGCCTTCGGTGCCGGTGCAGGGGACGATTATTCCTTTACGCAAACCTTTGTTTTTACAAATGGAAAAGAAAGCGACCATGGGATGCTCTGCCTTGCTATTGATGAAGAAAAGGTAGAAATACAAGGTATTTCCACTTGTGGATGGAAAGCCGTGGGCACCGAAAAGACGGTTACTAAAAGTGAGGGCAACCACGTTTTTACCGTAGATAATATTCCCGTATTAGACATAACCGCAAAATTCTCTGGACTGGAAAATGTGAACCCAGACAACACCAATTTAATAACTGAAATCGCAGCCAATTTCCCCCTACAATTACAGCGTAAAAAAGGCGACCCTGTCATGCGCCCTGGTTTGATGATAGACTGGTCAGATCATTCCTTTTATACCAGTGGTACTGTCCCACAAGGCTCAAAAGTTCGCTTTTCTTTACCTCCTGATTTTGATGTGATGGAAAAAGTAAT
>CAYMKR010000153.1:0-5895 GCA_964390865.1 uncultured Flavobacteriaceae bacterium
ACAAGTAGTTCATTTTTTAGGAACTTGGAAATTATACGTTAAAGCAGGAAGAAAGCCCTGGGAAGCTATTGTGCCTGTATACAATGCAATAGTTTTGATGCAAATCATCAACAGACCAAAATGGTGGGTAGTTTTATTATTTATTCCTATTATAAACCTTTTGATGTTTCCTATAGTTTGGATAGAAACACTCAGAAGTTTTGGTAAGAATACAACGAAAGATTCTATACTGGTTGTATTAACTCTTGGTTTGTACATTTTCTATGTTAATTACATGGAGGACGTGACTTATATCAAAGACAGAAGCCTTAAACCAAGAACAGCGACAGGAGAATGGGTGAGTTCCATCGCTTTTGCAGTCATTGCAGCTACCTTGGTTCACACATATTTTATGCAACCTTATACAATTCCGACATCATCATTAGAGAAATCTTTATTGATTGGGGATTTTCTGTTTGTGAGTAAGTTTCATTATGGAGCAAGAGTTCCGATGACAACTATTGCCGCACCGATGGTTCATGATACCCTGCCAATAATTAAAACCAAGAGTTATTTAAAAATCCCTCAGTTACCCTATTTGCGCTTGCCGGCTTTGCAAAAAATCAAACAAAATGATATTGTTGTATTTAGCTGGCCTGTGGATACTGTTGAACAGTTTTTTAAAAGAACGAATAGAAAGATCCGGAAACCGATTGATAAAAAATCCAATTACGTAAAACGATGCGTAGGGATTTCTGGTGATTCACTTGAGATTAGAGACGGTTATGTATTTATAAACGGGAAAAAGAATGAGTTGCCAGACAGAGCAAGATTACAGTTCTGGTATGAAACGGATACCGATGGTAAGGCGCTCAGCGTTAAAACTTTGAAAAGTCGATATCATGTAAGAGAAAGGTACAGATTACAGGATGGTAATTACATTTTGAATCTTGCTGATGAAGATGCTAAATTGATTTCCAATAACCCTACTGTTAAGAGTTTGAATAAGCGATTGGCACCAAAAGGACAGGGTGAAGATGTATTTCCAAATGTTAATTCACTAAACTGGAATAAAGATAATTTTGGACCCATATATATACCTGAAGAAGGTCATACGGTTGAATTAAACATGCAATCCTTACCATTCTACAAACAAATTATTGTAGAATATGAAAAAAATACACTGCGTGTGGAAAATGGACAGATCTATCTTAACGGGAATGCAGACCCGGTAGTGTCTTATACTTTTAAGCAAAATTATTACTGGATGATGGGTGATAATCGTCATAACTCTGAGGATTCAAGATATTGGGGTTATGTGCCATATGATCATGTGGTTGGTAAGCCTGTGTTTATATGGTTTAGTTGGAACTCTGACGGTCAAGGACTTGATAAAATCAGATGGGAAAGACTATTTACGACTGTAGGCGGAAGCGGAAAACCAATATCTTTTTTCTTTCCATTTGTAGGATTGATGGTGCTTTTTTATGGCGTTAATTGGTTTAGAAAAAGGAAGAAAGCTGCATAATTCATGTTTTAAATTCGCATTTTGCTAGTACAACCAGCATTTTTTGGCCCTATTATTTACTATGTGTTGATCGCTGATCAAGAAAGTGTCATTTTTGAAAAGCAAGACAATTTTCAAAAACAAAGCTATAGGAATAGGTGCTATATATGTGGAGCCAATGGTAAACAGCTGTTAACTGTTCCGGTTGAGCATTCTAAATCAATTGGAAGGCAAAAGTCAAAAGATATTAGAATTGACAATTCATTCAATTGGAAAAAAAATATAAAGAAATCACTCCAATCATCTTACAGATCATCACCTTATTTTGAGTTTTATGAAGATGAGATCATGCAAATATTTGAAAAGCCCCATGAATTTTTACTTGATTTGAATTTACATTCATATCAATTAATGACTGATTGTCTTCAACTTGATCAAGACTTTTCGTTTACAGATCATTATGCTGAATTTAATGAAGATCCTAATGATTATAGGTTTTTAGCCAATGCTAAAAAAATGCCTGTTTATGAACTAGATTCATATACCCAGGTTTTTGATGATAAACAAGGTTTTATTAGCAATTTGAGTGTCCTGGATCTATTATTCAATGAAGGCACAAATGCGCTGGATTACCTTCATTCTCATAACGGGCTTATCATTGATCATTATTGAACAGATTTAGTTTAACTTTAACTAAGGGGAAGGAATAGGTGGAGGGCCTTCAGGAATCATAGCTTTGTATACTTCATCTCCTTTTCTTTCTTTATACTCATCCTTAATCTTTTGAACCACTTTTGGATTTTCATATAAATCAAACATGGTCATCGCCATAGCTTTAGCGGCATGAATCATTCCTTTATGGCCTATTGACATTCCTCCGCACGCTACTACGGCCCATGAATGCCAAGGTGTATCTTTTGGAGCTGTAGTTATTCGAAGATTTATGTTTGGCACATTCCAGCTTACGTCTCCTACATCTGTAGAGCCTCCACCAGGGTTTTTTCTAGTTTCTTCAAGAGGTTTTATTTCACTGTCAAGCCCAACCTGAGGTTTGCCGGTAACTTCTTGAATTTTTTTCCCAAAAGCTATTTCTTCTTGAGTATAATTTATGGGCCCTAAAAGTTCAAGGTTATTTTGTAATACTTCACCTCCGGCACGATTAACCAAAACCTCATAAATACCAGAAATTAATGAGATTTTATAATCCACATTCGCCATAATCGCAGCCCCTTCAGCCATTTTCATAACTCTTTCATATACAGGTAACATCCCAGAGCGTTTAGAATCTCTGATTCGAACCCAGAGTTTTGAATAATCAGGCACAACATTTACTACTAAACCAGCCTCCTGAATATGATAGTGCATTCTAACACTTGGTTTTACATGTTCACGATAATAATTGATGCCTGAAGTATATAACTCCAAAGCATCCGAAGCACTTCTTCCGTTCCAGGGATCAGCTGCCGCATGTGCAGCTTGACCAAAGAATTCAACCTTAAAATCGATTAGAGCCAAGCTGCTTTGAACGTCTGATTCAATTTTCGCACTTGGGTGCCAGCTCATATTCACATCAACATCATCCCAAAGACCGGCATTGACCATCCATATTTTCCCAAAATATTTTTCCTCACTTGGAGTTCCAAAGAATTTGATGGTTCCCTGAATCTGACCTTTTTCAATTAATTCTTTTATGGCGATAGCAGCACCTAGACTGGCAGCACCAAATAAATTATGTCCACATCCATGACCAGCAGCTCCCTCTTCTAATGGTTCCTTGACAGGTACTGCTTTTTGAGAAATTCCTGGTAAGGCATCAAACTCGCCCAATATACCAATTACAGGCTTCCCTGTTCCATAAGTCGCTACGAATGCAGTTGGCATCCCTGCGACCCCTTTTTCAACAGTAAATCCATTTTTTGACGCATAATCTGATAAGATTTTAGATGAATCATATTCCTCAAAAGCAGTTTCAGCTTTAGCCCAAATTTCATCGCTAATGCTGATAAGATCATTTTTGTGGTTTTCAATCGATTGATCTATGGCTTGTTTTTCTTTTGGAAGTTTCTTCTGAGCAATTGCAACTGTTGGCAACAGAATGAGAAGGAGGAGTGAAAAGAACTGTTTCAAGGTTTTGATATTTAGGGTTTGGTAGTACAATTTAATAAAATAAACCAGAAAAATCTATTATAGCCTTGAAACGATAATCTGGATGCTTGGGGTGAACAAATGCCAGTAATGATAGGATACAAAAAAAAACCGAATAAGATTAATTATTCGGTTTTGAAATTTTTATATCAAAGGATCTATTTCTTTCCCTTTTTATCAGCATATTTTTGTTTGTTCAGCTCATCTTGTAATTCCCTTCTTACCTTTTGCTCTCTTTCAAGTGCTTTAGCTTTGTAAGCTTCAAATTCCTTGTCAGTATCGCTTAATAAATCTCTGGCTTGAACTGTAATAGAATTACTCGATTTAAATCTGAAAATAAAGAATAGAAGTAAAGCAACCAAACTGAAAATAATCGTCCATAATAGACTGTTATAAGAAGCCTTGGTCATTGGAATACCTAAGAATTTGATATTATCTTTTTCCTTGGTTACAGATGTTAAGTTGTTATTTGTTATCTGAAGATCAGATTTCAAACTTTTAATTTCGTTTCCTTGGACTTCGACCAGTTTTTTCGTGTCACCCAAATCTTTCTTCAAGCCCTGCATTGAATCAAGAACATTTCCTTTGATCTTCTGATAAAAGGTCTTTTTTACAACTTTGTATTCTTGATAAGAACTTGATTTTCTGTATAAATAATCGAACTGACTTTCAATCGTGCCATTATCAAGTGAAGGTTTTGGCCCGGTTTCTGCCTCAGCCTGCGCATAACTAACGGCAGAAAAGCATAAAAGAAAGGTGAAAAATAAAACAGTGATGAATTTTTTCATTTCAATGTTATTTGATTAATTAAATTATAATATAATGATACACAACAACTTGATGTTTTATTATTTTATAGTAAAACATTGCAAGTACAGTAAATGACAATATTACAACCGTTCTCTTTTTAATTTTAAGAGGCTCTAAAATTAAATAAATTTACCATGTCTACAAAAATTATTTTAAAGCTTCCTTGAACAAGCTAATTGGATGTTTTGCCAGCCGATTAGTTCCATCTTTTATTTGATGTCTGCAGCTCGTTCCGGCCGCTATAATTTCAATATTATTTTCAGTATTTCGAACTTTTGGGAAGAGAGTATCTTCTCCGACTTGCATACTTAATTCATAGTGCTCTTTTTCATATCCAAATGAGCCGGCCATTCCACAACATCCAGTGTTCATAATGCTTACTTCGAAATTCTCAGGTAGATTTAACATGCTAAAAGTCGCTTTCATATTTGAAAGAGATTTTTGTTGACAATGCCCATGCACCTTTATCTTTCGGGTTTTGTTTGTGAATTGGTTTTTATGAATCTTACCTTTCTTAATTTCCTTCTCTATAAATTCTTCAATCGTATAAGTATGCGCCGCTATGTGCTTAGCAGATTCTTTGTCATCTGCAAGTCTTAGGTATTCATCTCTAAAAGTTAAAATAGCTGAAGGTTCTAACCCCACAAGAGGGAGGTCTTTATTTATTTCATCTTTAAAAAATGCCACGTTTAGATTTGCCAGAACTTTGGCTTCATCTAAAAGGCCTTTTGAGATAAAACTTCTACCACTTTCTTCGTGATCAGATATCACAACCTGATACCCTAACTTAAACAGCACTTCAACACAATCTTTTCCGACCTGGTCATCATAAAAGTTTGTAAATTCATCGATGAATAAATAAACTTGACCATTTTGGAAAGTATCAAGTTCAAATCGTTTTTTGTTATTACGATACCATTTCTTGGTTGTTTTTTTGGCAAGTTTAGGAATACTTCTTTCTGTTGCCACTCCCATTACTCTCTTGGCTAGATTAGTACTTAAAATTAAATTGGTAACGGAAGGTAACAAGGAGCCAAGCTTATTGTATTTAACATTGTCAGCAAAAAGACGGGTTCTGAAACTCACCCCATTTTCCTTTTGATACTGATATAAAAACTCAGCCTTCATAGCAGCCACGTCAACATTACTAGGGCATTCACTAGCACAGGCTTTGCAGCTTAGGCAAAGGTCAAATACTTCTTTCAACTCAGCGTGATCAAAACGATTTGACTTCTCACTATTGGTCAAATACTCTCGTAGCATATTTGCTCGAGCACGAGTTGTATCTTTTTCATTTTTAGTTGCTCTGTAACTAGGGCACATTGTTCCGCCAGCGAATACAGGTTTCCTGCAATCTCCTGATCCATTACATTTTTCTGTTGCTCTTAATATTCCTTGAGAATCCGAAAAATCTTGAATAGTTTCAATTAATGGTTCCTCACGATCTGGCGTAT
>CAYMKR010000154.1:0-5858 GCA_964390865.1 uncultured Flavobacteriaceae bacterium
TTGATTCACTGCTGGTTTTATCTTGGCATAAGTCATCAATTCATCAATCTGTTTTGGATCAAAATTACTAATCCCTATAGCCTTTATTTTTCCTTCTTTATGAAGCTCCTCCATCGCTTGCCATGAACCTTTCACATCGCCTCTTGGCCGGTGTATAAGATAAAGATCCAAATAATCTGTACCCAATTTATTTAAAGATAATTCAAAAGCCTCCTTTGTACTTTCATAACCCGCATCATCAACCCAAAGTTTTGATGTTACAAATAGCTCTTCCCTTTTAATACCACTTTGCTTAATCCCTTCACCTACAATCTCTTCATTTCCATAAATGTGAGCCGTATCTATTAGGCGATAGCCTACTGAAATGGCCTGAGATACAGACTTAGCACCTATCTCTCCTCTTAAGGTATTCGTTCCAAAACCAAGCATGGGCATTTCAACACCATTGTTAAGCCTAACTTTGGGAATCGATGCTACAAGCATATTTACTTTTTCTGACCCGAATATTTGCTGAGTTCCTAAAGGTAAAATTAGTGTTGAAGCTGCGAGCATTGATCCTGTTTGTAAAAAATTTCTACGATTAATAGCCTTTGATTTACTTTTTGGTTCCATAGTTCAGGTTTGAATTACTATTACTCAAATATAATACATTCATAAAAAAGGAAAGTACACAGTTCTTTAAAGAATTACTGAATCTCGAATTAAAAGATTGTAAGCTTTTATTGTCTTCAACAAAATCTATGCTTCATCAAAATGCCTGATTTAGCATAAGATAAACTGCATTTTCTCCTATACTTGTTCTTACAAAATCAAGTCGTAAATCAACACCTGTTATTTGCTGTAATTTGTATCTTATACCTACACCTCCGGCCCCGTACCAACCATTATCATCTCTCGATCTGTCATCAATTCCATAAAAGCCGCCAGCGAGATTGGCAATCCCATAAAACCCGGTGAATCTGAACCTTGATTCTCCAAGTGTATATCGATACTCCGATTGAGCTCCTGTCATGTATTTTGCTTTGAATTGACCCGCCGGAAAACCTCTTAACATACTTTTGCCTGAAAGTGTTGGAAGACCACTATCTGGTGTCTTTTCCGAACTGTACTGCCCATAAACTTGCCATGCCCATGCATCATTCTTTGTAAACCCCTTGGCATAATACCGAGCATCGATTACCAGAGAACTGTAATTATCCACGGCACCCAGCCATGAAGGATTAAGATTTACATGAAGACTCACAAAGGTCGCATCAACAGGATAATATTTATTTATTCGTGTATCATAACTTGATGAAACTCCAACACCTAGTGAATTTTCATCTTGAAAACCATTCTTATATAAAAAATCTTCTCCTGCCTCATTATTGGCTATGTATTTAATGTTTTTATATTTCAAAGGGCCTCCTAAATAAATGTTTTCAGCGATTCTGAACATGAGTTGCTCTACAATGATCAGCGTTTTGACATTATAAGCAACGTCTTGACCTTCAGATGTAAATTCATTGTTGATACCAGAATAAGTAATTATTGTAGAAGATAAAATCTTATTGTTTTTAAACCAGGCATTGTTTTTTATGAAAGCACTAAAGCTATCCGTATTTGAATATTGGCCTCCAATTTGCAGCTGGGATTTTGAAGAAACACCTTCGTCTGTGCTATATAAATAAGATGCTGCCACCCCAAATCCAAAACCCATCAAAGGTGAGCTCGTTATAAGAGGTACAATCTTAAATGGTTTTTCTGTTTTAGTACTGTCCTGTCCAAATGAAAAAATTGGAAATAATATAATCATACTTCATATGGCACCTTTGATGTATCTCATTAAATATGGTTTTTTTCAATTGCGCACAGGGCTCTTTGCCAATTAATTAACTCCAAGCTATTCTTTTATTACTCCTTTTGAATTTTGTGATCATTTTTAAACAGATCACCACCAACATTAAAAGAGATTTAGACAAAGATTTTACTTATTGGATTTACTCATTCTGAAATATTTTATGTTCACCAGTTTCTTTCGAAGCATAAATAGTAATGGCACTAAAATAAAGGCAATATCCCACAAAACAGGGTTAACAAATACAAGACCTGCAGCTAGAATTGCAATGGCTGGTTCAGTAAGTATCTGGCGTTTTGCCTCAGTTATACTTTGATCAGTTACGTTATCCAGTAAAAGCCGATGTTTTGGATTTGCCGCATAGTTCATGCTTAAAAAAGAAAAGCCACCTACTAACACCATATTAATACTCAACATAACCTTAAGAGCAATGTTCTCAGGGAACTGTTCTATGTAAGTATTCCAAAATGGTATGAGCATTATACTAACTAAAAATAGAAGTTGAAACCATATGAAGGTTGGATTTACGATCTTAATAACACTGAAATGCTCTAGGTGTTTCATCCAATAAACAGCAATAATCACAAAAGCAATAAAAAACACCCACATTTTATTCAACTGTTTTAACAAAAATGTAGCAAGCTCCTTAGCATCAGTTATATGACCGAATTCAGGAATATCAATATTGAGAATCATAATGGTCATGGCCGTGGCAAAAATAATGTCGGCTAAAAACCTTAATCTGGTTCGCCATTCTTGAATTTCAATATTGTCAGATGAATTAGTTTCCATAATATACTTTAATAAATTTGTTTTAAGATGACCATTATATTTCAGCCTAATCCTTATTGGATGAAAAGGATAATAAAAGTAAAAAGCCAATGAATGATTTAAATGTCATGAAGGTTGGTGTTAATTTTTATAAAGGCTAAGTTAAGATTTCTAACTTGATTGTTGTCTTTCATTTTTATCATAATTCAATTCAGAATTTAAAAGAACGGCATCGTATAGTTTTAATAGTATACACTATCTTCAACTGCGCATAAAGACTATTCATCTGTAAATGACGTATCCGAATCTTCATAAAGTTGAGCCGTAGCTTGCTTGAGACCAGCCTTTGGTAAAAATTGATCACTTATGGTCAAGATAGAGTGAATATTATCCCTCAATCTATCCAATTTTATTTCATCTGGATTAATACTTGTTTGAAGTAAGTGAAGTGCCATATCTGCTAGAAGGAATCTTTGTTTTTCTAACCATTGATCATCACCGGGCCGAGCAGGGTTATTAATGTAACTTGTTTCTACCTGACCGTGTAATTCCCAACTGGTTTTTATTAATTCTAATTTGTCAACTTCATTCATAATTTTCGATACATCAGTAGTAAATCGTTTCTTTTTTATTGTTCGGTTACCCTCGACTTTGCACAATTTCATTAATCCAAATAGAGGTTTAGCCAATCTACTACTTGAACAAAGCCCTTATTTATCTGACCAAACGGCCAATTCATTTCCTGAAGGATCAGCAAAATGAAATCTGCGACCACCCGGAAAGGAAAAAATATCCTTTGTAATTTCACCACCAGCATCGATAATATTCTTTCGGATAAGATCCAGATTAATATGGTACAGCACAATTAAGGCTCCATTCATGATTTGTTTATCTGTTTTCTCAAATCCTCCTAAAACCCCACTATCCGAAAATGCAGTATAAGTTGGTCCGTAGTCAGTAAAACTCCACTCAAAAGAAGCTTTATAAAATCTCTTTACTTCTTCAAGGTCATTCGCTTGAAACTCTATATAATTAATTTTATTGTTATTCATTTCCATAAGAACTAATATAACATATTACCCATCAACTCTTTAAAACCATACCAAGTTTAACATTTATTCTTGGTAGCCAAAAGTTAGTCATTCTTAGACAATTTTTTTTAATAACTTAAAATACTTGAATGGTACATATTTTAATGGCAAATCAATCCAGGTAGGAGTTGTTACAACTGACCTCTGATTACTAAAAGCTTTAAAACTTTCTCGTCCGTGGTATTTTCCCGTGCCACTATTACCTACCCCGCCAAAAGGTAAATTATGATTACCTATATGAATCAAGGTGTCATTTATACAAGCACCTCCTGAAGTAGTTCGAGCCAAAACATCTTTTGCTTTCTCGCTTCCACCAAAATAATAAAATGCTAAAGGTTTTTCATTTTTGTTTATAAAATCAATTGTTTCATCGATATGTTCAAAAGACATTACTGGTAAAATAGGACCAAATATTTCATCCTGCATTACCAAAAAATCTGCTTGAATATTATCAATAATGGTAGGAGCTATAAACTTTTCATGATGATCAATTTCACCACCAGTATGAAGATCACCCTGTTTTAATAATCCAGCCAATCTATCCATAGCGCTTTGATTTACAATACGAGGATAAAATCGACTCTCCTTTATATTATCCCCATACATTAATTGAATATTTTTAGCAATTTTATCCAATAATTCATCTTTGATAGACTGATGGGCAAAAAGATAATCAGGAGCTATACAAGTTTGACCCGCATTAATTAATTTTCCCCAAGTGATGCGTTTGGCTGCAATATCAATATTTGCATCTGCATCGACAATACAAGGGCTTTTCCCTCCTAATTCTAAGACCACTGGTGTCAAATTTTCGGCGGCCGCTTTCATAAACACTTTACCCACTTTAGAGCTTCCAGTGAAGAAAATAACATCGAAACGCTGCTTCAATAATATCGTATTCGTTTCTTTGCCTCCCTGAAAAATGCTGATATAGTTTGGGTCAAAATTATCAACAATTATATGCTCCATTACTTTGGCAATGGTTGGTGCATCTGGTGAAGGTTTTAAAACCGTACAACACCCAGCAGATATAGCCCCTATCAGTGAATTAATAAGTATCTGAAAGGGGTAATTCCAAGGTGCAACAACTAAGGCCAGACCCAGCGGTTCGTGTATAATCTTGCTTGATGATGGAAATAGGTGCTTGGGTGTCGGAATCTTTTTGGGTCTTGCCCATTTTTTTAAGCTCTTAATATGGTAATCAATTTCACCAGTTACAATACTTATTTCAGTTATATAGGCTTCTTCAGGTGATTTGCGTAAATCTTCCCATAAAGCCTGCTCAATTCTATCTTGATAGTGAAAAATGGCTTCCTTTAGTTTTCGAAGTTGTGTTAATCTAAAATCAACATCCTTCGTTTTCTGTGATGAGAAAAATTCTCTTTGGCTCTTAACATTTTGAATTATTTCACTTTCTGCCGTTTCTTTCATAGGGATATATTTTAGCAATGACCTGAATCTAGTCAAACCTTTTAATCTGTTTTGAAATAAAAAACTTCCTTTTATCTATTTACAAATCTATCAGTTTTTTTCTTTCTTAAAAATACCATTTATATGGGCATAAAACAGAAGGATGACATTGAATCCTTCTCCTCGAAGATTATTTTATAAATTAACTTCCAGAACTACCATGTCTTTAGCAAAATTATAACAAAATAAGTTACAAGTTCTATGTTCAAGAACCTTAAAAAATGGGGTGTCAATTACCAAGACTCGCAGTGGTCATGAAAGAAATCAACAATAACAACAAAACTGAATGGTCCAGATCAATTATATTTGTAGTTCCACAAATACAAGTTACGAAACAAGGGTATCTATGAGAAAGACAGTTATTTTAATTTTTACTTTGCTTTTCAGTATCGTTTCTCTTTCGCAAAAAACTAACCCAGATCATCAAAAAGTATATAAGGTCAATTTAAAAAGCGAAATTCCTATAACGATTGGATTGTTTGCTCTAAATTATTACGGCTTTACTCTTTTAGGTGAAAAATCGCCCTTAGACAGTCTCCAGATAATTTCACTTGATAAAAACGATGTTTGGGCCTTTGACAGAAATGCACTTACACAAGACCCTTCTCAGCGAATCCAGGCACAGGATATTTCGGATTGGGGAATGAATATATCATTATTATTACCTGCACTTCTTGCACTCGATAAAG